>CANOPV010000139.1 GCA_947568605.1 uncultured Clostridium sp. | reverse complement strand
GAAACAGAACAAATAAAATACTTCTTAGAAAACTATTTAGGAGAAGTAGACAACACAGAAGGAGAAGAACATAGAACATTAAATGGAGCAGACCCAGCATATAATAACCCAATAATACCAGTAGGATTTAAAACATCAAGTGAAGGAGCAAGTTGGATGTCATCAGATGGAAAAACAGTACAAGGCTGGAATGATGGATTAGTAATAGAAGATAAAGACGGAAACCAATTTGTATGGGTACCAGTAGATAATGTAAATGTAAAATATGAAAAATGGTTAGGAAGTAAAAATCGTAATAAAGATATAACGGATATAAGTCAATTATCAGATGATATTTTACCAAATGGAGTAACGAATGAAGAAAATCAAATAATAAAATATGGAGGTTTTTATATAGGAAGATATGAAGCAGGAATACCAAAAAGTATGGCAGATGCAATAAATCCAATAGCAGAAGGAGAAGAAGTAACAAATGAAAAAATGCTTGAAAAGAGAAACGTATCAGGAATAGAAAAACCAGTAAGTAAGAAAAATCAAGTGCCATGGAATTATATAGAGTATGCAAATGCAAAATCAAATGCAGAGAGTATGTATACAGAAGATAAGGTAAAATCAGGATTATTAACAGGAACAATGTGGGATACTACTATGAAATGGTTAGAAAACTCAGGAGTAAATGTACAAACATATAGTAGAGATTGGGGAAATTATATAAATGCTCCAGTAACAGGAATAACAGAGTATAGTCAATATGGAAATAATGGAGCAAGTTGGACAAGTATAAGTACAACAACAAAAGGACGGAGAGTGGTTATTAAAAACCGGACATAGTGAATATACAAAAAGGAAAAATATATATGACTTAGCAGGAAATTTATGGGAATGGACAAATGAGATTTACTCTAATACGCGCATAGCTCGTAGTGGAAATTATAGAAATAATCCTTTGAGTATTCCAGCAGCGTATCGTTACGACCTAGAGTCTTCGATTGGGGGAGATTACTTAGGTTTCCGTATAGCACTTTATATTTAGTAGCACTGATACCTAACAGGATATATAAGGGCAAAATTGAAAAGGTTATCAGTGAGAAATACCCAATTTCGCCCTAATTTAATAAAAAATAATACAAAATAGCAAGTAATACTTGCTATTTTTTTATAAATAAAGTACAATAATTTAGTAGTAAAGATAGTTAAATTAAAAAATATAATTATACTATTATTAAAAAATAAAGAAAGGAAGTAAAATTTATGAGTGATTTAGAAATAGCAAGAAATGTAGAATTAAAAAACATTACTAAAATAGCAAAAAAACTTGAAATAGACGAAAACGATATAGAAATGTATGGAAAATATAAAGCAAAAATATCAGACACTGTATACAAAAAAGTTAAAAATAAAGAAAACGGAAAATTAATATTAGTAACAGCAATAAACCCAACCCCATTAGGAGAAGGAAAAACAACCATATCAATAGGACTTGCAGACGGATTAAGAAAAATAGGAAAAAAATCTATATTAGCACTAAGAGAACCATCATTAGGACCAGTTTTTCGGAATAAAAGGAGGAGCAACAGGAGGAGGATATGCACAAATTGCACCAATGGAAGATATTAATTTACACTTTACAGGAGATATACACGCATTAACATCAGCAAATAACTTATTATCATCATTAATAGACAATCACATATATTTTGGAAACGAATTGGGTTTTAAAAAAGTAATATGGAAAAGATGTGTAGACTTAAACGATAGACAATTAAGAAAAATTGAATGTGGGTTATCACAAGAAAAAAATGTTGTACCAAGAGAAGATGGTTTTGATATAACATCTGCATCTGAAATGATGGCAATACTTTGTCTCGCAAAAGATATAATAGATTTAAGAAATAAAATAGGAAATATAATAGTTGGATATAATGAAAAAGATGAACCAATTTATGCAAAAGATTTAAAAGCGGAAGGAGCCTTAACAGTATTATTAAAAGACGCAATAAAACCAAATTTAGTACAAACATTAGAAGAAACACCAGCGTTAGTACACGGAGGACCATTTGCAAACATTGCACACGGATGTAATAGTGTAATTGCAACAAATTTGGCTTTAAAATTAGGAGAATATATAATTACAGAAGCAGGATTTGGAGCAGACTTAGGAGCAGAAAAATTTATTGATATAAAATCTAGATTAAACAATCTAAAACCTGATGCAGTAGTCTGTGTTGCAACAATAAAAGCATTAAAATATCACGGAGGAGCAACAATAGAAGAAACAAAAAGTGAAAATTTAGTTGCATTATCAAATGGAATGAACAATTTATTTAGACATATAGATAATTTAAAAAATAAATTTGGTTTAAATGTAATAGTTGCTATAAATAAATATAAAGAAGATTCTGAAAAAGAAATAAGATATTTACAACAAGAATTAGAAAAAAATAATATAGAATTAAGTTTAGTAGAAGCGTGGGAAAAAGGTGGAGAAGGAGCAAAAGATTTAGCAGAAAAAATAGTTAAATTATCAAATATAAAATCTGAAATGAAATATGCTTATAATTTAGAAGAAAGTATAAAAGAAAAAATAGAAAAAGTAGCAAAAAATATTTATGGAGCAGAAGGAGTAGAATTTTCAGAAGAAAGTTTAAAAAGTATAGCACAAATAGAAAATATAGGATATGGGAAATTACCTATTTGTATTGCAAAAACACAATATTCATTTTCAGATGATGCAAAAAACTTAGAATGTAAAGAACCATTTAAAATACATATTCAAGATGTAATAATAAAAGGAGGAGCAGGATTTATAGTAGTGTTAGCAGGTAAAATATTTACAATGCCAGGATTACCAAAAATTCCAGCAGCAGAGAACATAAATATAGATGAGAATGAAAATATAATAGGAATTTTTTAGAAAAATTTCAAAAAAGTAGTTGACATATTAAAATTAAGTGATTACTTAGAGCGAAGCGTGAGGCGAAAATTATTTTTTTAGCATTTTTTTAATGAAATTTGAGCCAAAAGCATATTTTTAAATATTTTAGCGAAGAATTGAATATTTAATTTTATTAAAAAATAATTTTAAGCCGAAGAAAGCGAAGCGAAAAAATAATTTAATAATGAATATATAAATAACAATTATTTAAATAAAAATTAATATAAATAAATTCAAAAAATGTATAAATTAACCTCATAAGGAGAAAATATATAATAATATTTTAAATTATGAGGTGTTTTTATGCGAAAATGGAATATAAATAAAAAGGCAATTATATTAATAAGTTTAGCAGTTATTATTTTTGTATCATATAATGTATTTTTTAGAAGCAATCAAGATGTACAAGCTTTATCAAAATATGGTTCAAGAGGAAATGAAGTAACACAAATACAAACAAAATTAAAAAGATGGGGATACTATAATGGTTCAGTAGACGGAATATATGGAAGTAAAACAGTTGCAGCAGTTAAATATTTTCAAAGGTCAAATGGATTAACAGTTGATGGAATAGCAGGACCTGCAACATTAAAAGCAATGGGAATAACATCATCTGGTTCATCAAGTTCAGGAGGAAGTGGAGGAACCACTACAAGTAATTCAACAGATCTAAACTTATTGGCAAGAATTATACACGGAGAAGCAAGAGGAGAACCATATACAGGAAAAGTCGCAGTTGGTGCAGTTGTATTAAATAGAGTAAGAAGTTCTAAATTTCCAAACACAATAGCAGGTGTAATATACCAAGCAGGAGCATTTGATGCAGTAAAAGACGGTCAAATAAATATGACACCAGACAGTAGTTCAATAAAAGCAGCACAAGATGCATTAAATGGATGGGATCCATCTTATGGAGCCATATATTACTTTAACCCTAACACAGCAACAAGTAAATGGATATGGTCAAGAC
>CANOPV010000138.1 GCA_947568605.1 uncultured Clostridium sp. | reverse complement strand
TAATAAAATGGATAAAAAGGTAAATGATTTTGTAATATTTTGTTTAGAAATTTATAAAGTAAAAAATAATATGTCTGGCAAAGAAGTATTTGAATTGTTTGAAAAATATGGTGTATTAGATTATTTACAACAAGGCTATGATGTACTTCATACTCAGGGAGATAAATGGATTATTAATGATATAGAAGATTTTTTAAAAATAAGAGGATACAGTAAATAGTTATAAAATAAACCCTAATTATTATATTAATAATATGGGTTTATTTTTAAAAATATAAGTAAAATTTTTACAATTAGTATTGATAATTTTAAAATAAAATTATATAATAATATACATAAATAAAGTAAATAATATAGGAAGTGATAAAATGAATTTAATAAAACCAAAAGTCAACATTAAATATGAAACCAATGAAATAATAGAAAGAACAGAAGCAGAAGAAAAAACAAATTCAGAAGTAAGTAATATATTATTTAATAAATGTATAAAAAACGGAGCAGATTGTAGTGATTTAGAATTTAAAGAATCTAAAATAATCAATAGTAAATGTATGAATGGAAACTTTTCAGATACAACATTTGAAAATGTAATATTTGAGAATTGTGATTTTTCAAATTCAGATTTTGAAGATTGTACATTTTTAAAAGTAGAATTCAATAACTGTAAATTAGTGGGATGTAATTTTACAAATTCAGTTTTTAGTAATGTTTTATTTGAAGAAGTATTTGCAAAATACAGTAATTTTTCACTATCAACATTTAAAGAAGTAAGTATAAAAAAATCGAATTTAGAAAGTACAGCATTAAAAGAATTAGAATTAAAAAACATTGAATTTAAAGAATGTAATTTACAATTAGCACAATTATTTTCAACAAATTTAAACAATATAGACTTTACAACTTGCGATATATCAGGAATTACAGTAGGTTTAAAAGATATACAAGGAATGATAGTAACAAGTGAGCAAGCAGTAGGTCTAGCAAAATTATTAGGTATAATAATAATATAAAAACACTGTTCTAAAATGGATGGCTTGTACATATATATAGATAAGGTGATTTTATGCAAACTCTATATATAAATAATTTAGAAAAAGAAAATGCAAAAAATATTTTAGAAAAAATATCTTTATGGTATAAAAAAACATTTAATATTTTTGATATTAAAAATATAGATAATATGGTTATATGCAATATACCATCTATGTTAAATATAAGAGAAAGAAAGATAGAAAAAATTAGTAAAAAAATCTGTAAAAAATTTTTTACAGATTTTCAATTAAAGAAAAATAAAAATAGAATAATAGAAATATCGAAATTAAATAAAAAATATTTTATAAATAGAATAGTATTAAGTAAACAGTTACAAGATAATAAAATATTAAAAAGTTATATAAGTAAATATAATGTAGAAATATTAAATGGTAGATGGCTATTTAAGTATTTAACTATAAAAATATTAGAATATATAAGTAAAAAACAAAATATATCATTAGAAGAAAAAAATGTTGCTATTTTAATAAATAATAATATTGATATTAATTTGAATCTAATAAAATTAATTGCAACAAAAGTTAAAAGATTAAGTATTATAACAAACAATATATTAAAATTCAAATATATTGAAGAAAAATTATATGATGAATATGGAATAGCAATAGAAGTATCAAATAATAAAAGAAAAAGTTTATTAAAAACAGATATAATTTTGAATATAGATTTTGAAGAAGAAATACTAAATAGATATAAAATCAATAATACAGCAGTAATAATAAATATGAATGAAAAAATAAAGATAAATTCAAAGTCATTTAATGGAATTAATATAAATTACTATAATATACAATATAAAGATATTGAAATATTTAATGAAAACAAAATGAATAAATATTTTGATACAAACATATTATATGAAAGCTATATATATAGAAAAGATAATTTATATAATATTTTAGAGCAAATAAATAAAGATAAAGTAGAAATAACAGGGCTTATTGGAGATAATGGAAATATAAATTGTAAAGAATTCACAGTAAAAACACTTGACAAATTTGAAAAATTGTCTTAATATAATGAAGATGTAAAAATCGAATTTAAGAAGCGAGGAAGATAAATATGGAAAATAAAGAAGTTTTACTTACACAAGATGGATATAATAATTTAGAAAAAGAATTAGAATACTTAAAAACAGAAAAAAGAGCAGAAATAGCAGAAAGAATAAAAGTAGCATTAGGTTTTGGAGATTTATCTGAAAATTCAGAATATGATGAAGCAAAAAATGCACAAGCAAGTAATGAAATAAAAATAGCAGATTTAGAAAACAAATTAAGATATGCTAGAATTATAGATGAATCTGAAATAGATACGAAAACTGTTCAAATAGGAAATACAATTAAGATTTTAGATATGGAATATGATGAAGAAGTTGAATATACGATAGTAGGTTCAACAGAAGTAGACTTATCATTAAATAGAATATCAAATGAATCACCAATTGGATCAGCATTATTAGGTGCAAAAAAAGGGGAAATAGTTGAAGCACAAGTTCCAGCAGGTGTTGCAAAATATAAAATTATTTCTATAAAAAAATAAGAAAATAAAATATAAGCTCTCAGATTTGTCTGAGAGTTTATATTTTATAATAATAAGTATATATCAAAAACGTGAAGGTTAATAAAAAACAAATATTAAAAACGTGAAATTAAATTGACTTAGTATGTATTATGCATTTGCAGAAACTATTGGTACAATTTGTTTCTTTCTTGAAACAACATCAGGTAAAAAAGCCATATTATTATCTAATTTGACATCATAAGATTTTTCTACAATATCTACTCTATTTCCTAATGCTATTATTTGTGAATTATTATCTAATATATCTGTTATAGCAAAAATGAATAAATCAATATTGTTTTTTTCAATAAAAGAATTAATAGCAATTTCTATATTTTCTTTATCTTTTAAGACATCAGAAATATCAACAGTATTAACTTGTGCAATTTGAATTTTTGTAGAATTTACTGTAAATTCTTTTGAATCTAAATTAATTAAATCATTAGCAGAAAAAGAACTTAAATCTGTACCTGCTTTTAGTAATTCAATACCATAAGTATTTATATCAATATTTGCGATTTTTGCTAATTCATTTGCGACTTCAATATCTTTTGGTGTAGAAGTCGGAGATTTAAATAAAAGTGTATCAGATATAATGGCACTTAACATTAAACCAGCATAATTTTTAGAGATTTCTATATTATTTGCTTTATAAAAATCGTAAATAATAGTACAAGTACAACCAACAGGCTGCCCTATATAAAATAAAGGATCTTTTGTTTCAAAACCTGTAATATTATGATGGTCAACTACTTTTTCTATTTTTGCTTTTTCAATGCCATTAGCACTTTGTGCAAAACAGTTATGGTCAACTAAAATAACTGTATCTGTATCAGAAACACTTTCAATTAATTCAGGTGCCGATACATTAAAGTAATTTAAAGCAAATTCAGTCTCTTTATTAATATTTCCTAATCTACAAGCATTAACATTTAAATTTCCCATTTTATTTTCTAAATCTTCAATAACAATAGCAGAAACTATTGAATCTGTATCAGGACTTTTATGTCCAAAAATTAATGTTTTTTCCATAATAATTCTCCCTTATAAAAATTTTTAATATAATATCATACTTTTTAATAAATTTCAACCGCACTTTCTAATGAAAGTAAAATCATATTATTTAGTGCAGTTTGTCTCTCTTTTGGAGACAATTCATCAGGCTTTACAAATGAGTTAGAAACAGACAAAATGCAACTTGCATTTTTATTTAGTATATTAGCATTATGAAAAAGAGCGTAAGTTTCCATTTCTACACCTAAACAATTATATTGTAATGCAGGTAAATAATCTAAATCAGAA
>CANOPV010000137.1 GCA_947568605.1 uncultured Clostridium sp. | reverse complement strand
GTACATCAAATATCAATTGTTCCAAGAGGTATGGCTGGTGGATATACAATGTATAGACCAACAGAAGACAAATCATTTATGTCAAAAACAGAAATGGAAGAAAATATAGTATCACTTTTAGGTGGTAGAGTAGCAGAAAAATTAATATTAAATTATATATCAACAGGTGAAAGCAATGATATATATATAGCATCAAAAATTGCAAGAGCGATGGTAACAAAATATGGAATGTCAGATAAAATAGGAGCAATAATGTTTGGCTCAGACCAAGAAGAAGTATTTTTAGGAAGAGACTTTACACAATCTAAAAACTATTCAGAAGAAACAGCAGCAGTAATAGATGTAGAAACAAAAAATATTATAGATATAGCATATAAAAGAGCAGAAGAAATATTAACTCAAAATTTAGAAAAATTACATCAAGTAGCACAAATACTATTAGAAAAAGAAAAAATCGATGGAGAAGAATTTGATAAAATATTTGCAGAATAGTAAAATAATAAAGTAATAAAAGTGGCATTGCCACTTTTATTACTTTATTACTTATTAGCTCGAATTTTATTAAATAAGATGTTAAAAAAATAATCCTTTAACTCGAATTGTATTTGAAAAATGCAAAAAATTTGCTAAACTTATCTGTGAAAAATGCAAAAATGACTTGAATACTATTGGAAAAATAATAATACTGCCGAGGTAGATTTTATTATAGAAAATAAAGATGGGCTTATACCAATAGAAGTAAAAGCAGTAGATACAGTAAGATCAAAAAGTTTAAATTTATATATGCAACAATTTAAACCAAAATATGCTATAAGAATTTGCACTAAAAACTTTGGATTTGCTAATGAAATAAAAACAATACCACTATATGCAACATTTTTAATTAATAAATAAAATTTTTATATAATAATTTTGGTATTTCAGTTATATTTGACTTAAAAATAATCATTTTCCAAATAACGAAGAACGAAAATCAGAGTAAATCCCTTGACAAACCCTACTAAAATGAGATATAATAGTTAGCGTAATAGAACAAATCGACGAAGTAGCCATTTGTTCTTGCTGATTTGAGTTTCCGAATGAAATGAAGAAATCTCAAAAGCAATAGCGATTACAGCATTTTAATTAATAGAAAATGTAATTTTCTATTAATTAAGAAGAAATCCCGCAGATGTTTTCATACGCTGGAAGGAGGGGAACCAATAATGTCAGAGGTAAAAGTTAATAATGGAAATATAGAAGATGCTTTAAAAAGGTTTAAAAGACAATGTGCTAGAAACGGAGTAATGCAAGAAGTTAAAAAAAGGGAACATTATGAAAAACCTAGTGTAAAGAGAAAGAAAAAATCAGAGGCTGCACGAAAAAGAAAATTCTAAAATACATAAAAAAATATAATTATATGATGTAGGGGCACGGGGTACCGTGCATCTATATTATAATAAAAAATTTCTACTACAATTCATCGTTAAAATTATTTTTTTAATTCATTGGCTCCAACTTGCTCTGCAAGCTTGTCGCATAATTTCATTAAAAAAATAATTCTTTAACTCGAATTCTAGTAGAAATTTTTTATTAATCTCTATCAAAAATAAGTTTAATTCCCCATAAACCAGAGATTCCAACTAATGCATAAATAATACGACTAATTGCAGATAATTCGCCAAATATAGCATCAACTAAATTAAATTTAAAAAAACCAATTAATCCCCAGTTTATAGCACCAATTATAATTAAGACAAGTGCAATTCTATCTATTGTTTTCATATAATCAACCATCCTTTCTAATGCCTACTTCTAATTTACAAAAAATTATAACTCTTTAAGGCATTCAAAAATTATTTTAAAACTTATCATTATATATAAAATTGCATTTAAGAATGCAATTTCCTTACTATTCAGACAAATTATTTATTTTGCTTCGCTACCTTCGGCTTAAAATTATTTTTTTAACATTTTAAACGCCTTACTGGTCGGACGTTCATAAAATAATTTATTAAAAAATATTTAATATACTCATTATTAATATAAATTATAATTTGTAATGTCCTGCCAAACTGCCCGTCGTTAAAATGTTAAAAAAGATAATTTTCGCCTCACGCTTCGCTCTTAATATTTTTAGTTTGAATATTGTAATTTAAAATTATTAATTTTCATTTATTCTTATAATTAGTATATAAAAAAATAAAAAAAATATACATTTGTAAAAAATTACTAAAAATGTATATTTTATCAAAATATAAAAAATTAATTTAATAAAGAAATTTTATCCAACATCCTTATTCAAATCTTCCCAAATAACAACCTGATTTTGATCTAAACTCTTTTTAACATCAATAATTCTTTGATTACTAGAACCCCTAAATCTAAGTTTTGGATCTTTTAATTCTTCAACAAACTTACCATCAACAATATAATCAATATTATTTAGCATTTCCTTTGTAACAGCTCTATTTTCTTCATTAATCATCTGTTCTACAATCTGTTTATCAAAAGTAAAGCCAGTATAACACCAAATTTTTTTATCAGGATAAGTCTGTTTTACTTTTTTAATTAAAGGAACAAGTCCTTCTTGATTTGCTCTTTCAAAAGGTTCGCCACCTAAAAGACTTAGACCTGTAATATATTCTGGTTTTAAATCTTCAATTATCTCATTTTCTTCTTTATCTGTGAAATCATTACCATAATTAAAATCCCAAGCCTCTCTATTAAAGCAATTTTTACAATGATGATTACAACCACTAACAAATAAAGAAACTCTAACACCAGGACCATTAGCAACATCACAATTTTTAATTTTAGCGTATTTCATAAAATCCTCCTAATAATTTAGCAAAATATTTAATATTAAGAACCCTTTGGCACTTTGTGCCACCTCCCTTAAATAAGGGAGGCAAGATTGTAGAAAACTTGTAGGGGAGCGCACAGTGTGCGTCCGCTCTTCGAAGAAATTGCTTAGACTTGGTCCCTTTATTTAAGGGTGCTGTCAGCGAAGCAGACTGGGGGTTCTTTTAATATCTAACTTAAAATTTTACAAATGTAAAACCCTTGCTTTAATTTCCTTAGTTTTACCTTCATTCCAAAAATTCTCACCTAAATATCCGCAAGTACGTCTAGTAACATTCATTTTATTCTTATCCTTATTACCGCAATTTGGGCATTCCCATTCAAAATTATCATTTATAATAATCTCACCATCAAAACCGCAAACGTGGCAATAATCAGACTTTGTATTAAACTCAGCATATTGAATATTATCATAAATAAACTTAACAAGATCTTCCAAAGCCGTTAAATTATTTTTCATATTAGGAATTTCAACATAAGAAATAGCACCACCAGGAGATAAATGTTGGAATTCACTTTCAAAAGCCAATTTTTGAAAAGCATCTATATCTTCTCTTACATCTACGTGATAAGAATTTGTATAATATCCCTTATCAGTAATATCTTTAATTTCTCCAAATTTTTCTTTATCAATTCTTGCAAAACGATAACATAAACTTTCAGCAGGAGTACCATATAAAGCAAAACCTATACCACTTTCTTTTTTCCATCTAGCAACAGTATCCTTCATATATTTCATTACTCTAATAGCAAAATCGTGTCCTTCAGGAGTCGTATGAGATACACCTTTAACTAATTTTGTAACTTCATAAATTCCAATATATCCTAATGAAATTGTAGAATATCCACCTTTTAATAAATGGTCAATTTTCTCACCAGCACCCATACGAGCAATAGCACCATATCTCCAATGAATAGGGCTTGTATTACTTAAAGTACCAAGTAAAGCATAATGTCTACACATTAAAGCCTCATAGCATAATTCTAATCTCTCATCAAACAATTTCCAGAATTTATCTTCATCACCATCAGCAACTATACCAATTTGAGGTAAATTAATACTAACAACAC
>CANOPV010000136.1 GCA_947568605.1 uncultured Clostridium sp. | reverse complement strand
ATTATGTATAAAATTATGATAGAAACAAGAGTATATTTATTTGAAATATCTTGGGTAAGTATATTAGGAAGTATAATTGTAATGTATGTAGTAATATTTTTTGCAATTATATGTGCTAGACGAAAAATAAAAAATAAAAATATTATAGAAGAAGTACGAGAAGAAAATATTTAAAAGCAAAAATTAAAATGAATAAACAAAAACCCCTAAGGCTAGGGATTTTCGTTTTTGAAAATAAAAGTGTCTAGTATGGTTTAGTTAAAAAATTCCTTACTGTAATATTACAGACTATTCACCATCGTGCCGAAAGTCACTTGAAGTAAACTGAAATACAGCGGCATTTGCATTTTCGTGGAAACGAATAGTATAACCACTGTTTCTATCACCAGCAGTACAAATGCTGTACACACCTCCGCCTGAAGGAATATACTTTGTTTTTCCATTAACTGCTACAGTACAGGAAGCATTTCCACGTATTACAATAGTAATGTAAGAACCAGCTGGCGGACTTTGGAAAAAGTTACCGGTTTCAATCTGACCAGTTGTTATGTTGGTAAGTTGAATTATATCTGTGAGTGCACGTATTTCCCTTGGTGAAATCGCAGATGTAGCATCTGTTGTAACAATTTCCTGGGAAATAGCAGTTGAATTGCTTTCTCCAGTTGCATAAGCAACTGTTGAGAAAGAGCAAATCATAATAGCAGCCATAAAAATGGATACTAACCGTCTTGAAAGTTTTTTCATAAAGATAACCTCCTGAGATTAGTTGTATAGACACTTTCATTCTCTATACAAAGACATTAGTATAAAACCAACATCAATGTAATTAAGAAATTCTACATACACCATATTAGGTATATGACATTATTATACATTTTTTTTACAAGAAATCAAGCAAAGTGGAAAAAAATAGAAAAAAATGGAAGAAAAGGGAAAAATAAAAATTAAAAATTTTTCAAAAAACTTGTAACATTTTTGCTTTTAAATAATCTATTAAATAGAAGTATATTATGATTGGAGAAAATAGATGAAGAAAAAAGTATTAATAGTTGAAGATAATTTAGAATTTGCACAAACAATGTTTAACTACATAAAAGAAAATAATAAATATGTAGAAATATTAGGAATGGCTTTAGATGGATATGAAGCATTAGATTATTTAAGAGAAGATATACCTGATATTATTATATTAGATTTACAAATGCCAAAATTAAATGGGATAGGATTTTTAAATAAAATAAAGAAATTAAAAACAGATATATTTATAATTTCAGGTGAAAGAGAACTTATAAATCAAATAGATTATGAATATTTTGATAAAATTAGAAAAGTATATGTAAAACCATTTTCTATATCGCAACTAAACAATGACCTAAATAATATTTGTTATGAATCTAAAACTACAAAAATAAAAGATATGATTAATAAAGAATTATTAAACTTCAATTTTAATAGAGGAACTAATGGATATTTATATCTTGTCGAATGTATAGAAAAAAGCATTAAAGAACCCCAAATATTAAGAAATATGGAAGGAGAATTATTTCCTTATATTTCTGAAAAACTAAATATTGACGATCCAAAATATATAAAATGGTCATTACAAAAATTAATGAAATCAATGTCTAGATACACAAATAGTGAAATAATATCTGATTATTTTATAGACACAAGAAATCCAACTCTAAAAGTATTTATAACAACCATAGATGACAAAATAATAGAAAAATTAAAAGAGGCTTAAAAATTTAAAAATTTTTTGATATAATAGTTGATGTAATAAATAGAAAATTATATGTAGAAAAGGAGGAAGTAATGAAAGATATAGACAAAAACATTGAAACATATTCTAATTATATATATAAATACTTACTATGTTTAACACGAAATGAAGATATATCTGAAGAACTTACTCAGGAAACTATTTATAGAGCAATAAAAAACATTAATCAATTAAAAGATGAAGAAAAAATAGAAATGTGGCTATGTAAAATTGCTAAAAACTTGTGGCTACAAGAATTAAATCAAAAAAAGCGTTATATAAATATTGATGACAGTATTTTACAATTTGAAATAGATGAAAACATAGAAGATAATTTAATTCAAAAAGATAATACAATAAACTTATATAAAGAAATAGAAAGACTAGATGATATAAGTAAAGAAATAATATATTTAAGACTAAATGGAGATTTGAGATTTAAAGAAATTGGTAAAATATATGGAAAGACAGAAAATTGGGCAAGAGTTACTTTTCATAGAGCAAAACAACAAATAGTAAAGGAGGTAAGAAAAAATGAGAAACATAGAGTGTAAGATAGTACAAAATCTATTACCAAATTATATTGATGAATTAACAGATAGTGAGATAAATGAATTTATAGAAAAGCATATTGAAAATTGTAAAGAATGTGAACAAGCATTAAAAGATATGCAAGGTGATATTAAATTAGAAAAGATTAATAATTCTAAAAAGATAAATGCCTTAAAAAAAGTAAAAAGGAGATACAGAAGAATTGTGATTATATCTATATTAGCAGTTATTTTAATATGGATAATTAGTTTATATTGTTGGAATAATTATAGGTTTGTAAAAGATGAAAATGGAAAAACAGTAATTGAAAGATTTACTTTCGATAAAAAGAATATAAGTAATTATAAAAATATTATTATTAAATATAAAAATTTACAAAGTGAAGGAACAATAGATGGATATGCTTATACTACATATATATTAACAGTAAACGAAAAAGGTATTGTTATAAATACGAGAGTAAAAGAAGAAGGATTTGAAGAACAAGAATTAGAAAGACTATATGAAAGTTATAAAATTGATGAAAATGTTGCAAAAGTTGTATCAAATGTACAAAAAGTTAATAATAGCATTATTTATAATAATAACACTATGAATGGAAAGCATATAAAAGAAATAATTAAGACTTTTGAAAATGTTGATAAAATTAATGCAGATAGTGAGATATATGAATATTAAAAAAAGTGATAAAGCCTAAAAAAGGCTTTATCACTAATAGAGACGCAATTGTTTTGAATTAATAAATCCAAACTTGTAATGTACCAGAACCGTTTTTACGTAATTTGTAAATAACAGTGTAAGTACCAGTAGGGACATTAAAGAGTGCCTGATTCTTTAATTCTCCTGTTGCATAGTAATAGTTATATAATCATTTTTAGGAGTCAAATATTTTAATGCCAAAATACCAAGTAAATCTGCAAGTAATCCTACTATTAATAAATAATTAGTCGCTTGATTATCTGTAAAATTAAAATAATTAGTAAGAGTTAGCATCTTTAATCCAAGAGCAGTTGACATTGCCATTCCACTTATAAAAATAAATAAAATATATATAATTCTTAATTTACTTTTAAGAATATATTTTATTATAGAGAAATTTTCAATTTGTTCGGTTTCGATATTTTTGCAGGCTGACATATTAAACATTACTATTATAGAAATAGTTAAAAATAAAATTGAAATAAACAAGCAAATATTATAATCAATAAAAAGTCCCATAATATTTCTTCCAATTAATATACCACCAAATAAAACACCAATATCCTTGAAAAGATATTCTGTTAATTTTCGTTTACTATAAATTGTATTACTTTTAACAATAGTTGTAATTAAAGGATATATACTAGTTGTAATTAGATAACCTGTTAATATATCAATTATTATAGCAATATTTATAAAATATAAATTTCCATTATTATTTAGAAATAATAAAAAAATCAAATTAAAAAATTTTACAATTAAAGAATAACTAACAAAATTTTTTAAACTATTTAATTTAATATATTTTCCCACAAACATTATCCCAATAACACTTATTAAAGTACCAATGCTAAAAATATTACTAATATCCATTGCAGAAAATCCATTATCTTGTAGCCATAAC
>CANOPV010000135.1 GCA_947568605.1 uncultured Clostridium sp. | reverse complement strand
TGGAAGTATTAACAGACCAAGAAACTAAAAATATGATTTGGAAAAAAGGAGATACAATGTTTTATAAAAAAGGTGTAGATGATCCAGATTATTGTGTTTTAAAATTTACTGCTACAAGTGGTAGATATTATTGTGATTTAAAGACAGAAAGTTTTGATGTAGAGTAATTCAGATTACAATTTAAGGGGTTGATAGTATATGGATAAAGAAGTATTGTTATCAAATATAGATAAAGTTCATACTACCGAAATGGGTATTGAAAGAATTAAAAAAAAACTTAAATTAGATACTAATGATGTAGTTGAATATTGCAAAAATAAAGTTTTAAATAAAAAGTGTAATATTTATAAGCAAGGTAAGAATTGGTATTGCGAAATTGATAATATAAAGATAACTATTAACTCATATAGTTATACAATTATTACAGCACATACTATTCACTAACTTACAAGTTATAGTGCAGATAATTAGTTAATAATTATCTGCTTTTATCATAATATTATTAAAATGTAATAAATGATTTCCACATTTTATGAATTAAAAAGAAAAGATAATATAAGTAGAACTGTTAATAAAAATTATAACAAAAACTACAATAAAAATTCAATAAAAAAATGATTAAAAAATTTAACGAAAAATTAGAATAATTTAGTTAGATACACTGTTTCAGAGATTAAAAAAATCAAAGATAATTACAAAAAACTATGAAAATTAAGCAATTAATTTTATTAATAAAATAGCAAACAAAAGTATACATAACAATATTATTTAAAACAAAAAACACAAATTTCTTGCTTAAATGATAAAATTGTGTTAGAATAAATAATAATTTATGATTAGGATGGAGGAACGATGTCTTTAATAACTGTAAGTAATTTAACATTTGGATATAATGGAAGTTATAATAACATATTTGAAAATATATCATTTAATATAGATACTGATTGGAAGTTAGGATTAATTGGGAGAAATGGCAAAGGAAAAACTACATTCTTAAAGTTATTGGAAGGAAAGTACGAATATAAAGGAACCATATTTAAAAATGTTGATGTTGATTATTTTCCTTTTGAAGTAGTAAACAAAGATAGAATGTCAATAGACGTTGTTCGTGAAATTGCTCCAAATGTTGAAGATTGGGAAATTATAAAGGAATTAAATTTACTAAATGCTGATATAGAAATATTATATAGAAATTTCAATCTATTAAGTGGTGGGGAGCAGGTAAAAATACTTTTAATAAGCCTATTCTTAAAAGAAAATAATTTTTTACTTATAGATGAGCCTACAAATCATTTAGATATTGAAACAAGAAATAATTTAATCAGTTATTTACAAAAGAAAAAGGGATTTATAGTTGTCTCTCACGATAGAAATTTTTTAGACAAGGTTGTAAATCACATAATTGCAATAAATAATACTAATATTGAAATTAGGCAAGGTAATTTTTCATCTTGGAAAGAAAATAAAGATAGACAGGATAATTTAGAAATGCTACAAAATAAAAGATTACAAAATGATATAAATAGACTTGAAATTGCTGCTAAAAATTCTGCAAAATGGTCAAACGAAACTGAAAAAACAAAGAATAAAAAATATAATTCAGAAACCACAATAGACAAAGGATATGTAGGACATAAGGCTTCTAAAATGATGAAAAGTTCAAAAGTTATGGAACGAAGAATTGAAAAAGCAATAGATGAAAAGAGTAATTTATTAAGAAATGTAGATATAAATGATAATTTAAAAATTATTCCAATAGCAAATAATAAAAATCCATTAGTATTAGCAAATAATTTACAGATAAAGTTAAATAAACAATCAATATTTAATCCTATTTCCTTCGAAGTAAATAATGGAGATAGAATTGCAATAATTGGTAAAAATGGAATTGGAAAATCAAGCATATTAAAACTTATTTTAGGAAAAGAAATACAATATAATGGACAATTTAAAGTAGTCAATGATTTAAAAATATCTTATGTATCACAAAGTACAGAAGATTTAAATGGAAATTTAAAAACTTTTGCACGAGAAAATAAAATAGATGAAAGTATTTTTAAAGCGATGTTAGTAAAAATGGGATTATCAAAAACTGATTTTGATACTAATATACAAGATATGAGTGAAGGTCAAAAGAAAAAGGTTTTAATCTCCAAAAGTATATCAGAACAGGCAAATGTTTATATATGGGATGAACCTTTAAATTATATTGATATATTAACAAGAATACAAATAGAAGATGCCATTTTAAAGTATAATCCTACACTTATTTTTGTTGAACACGATGAAACATTTATTGAAAAAGTAGCATCAAAAATTATAAATTTAGAAAAATAATAAGTAAAATATATTTAATATTAAATATTGAAAGGAAATAAAAATGATAAAACTAGTATTAAAAATAGTATTTTTTCCAATTTATATAATTATTTTAATGTTTAAATTATTATTCCGTTTGATTTGGTGGTTATTTCTAGGATTAATAATACTAATAGGAATAATATAAATATATAAGTAAGTTTCTTTTTAATAAATTGGAAAGTTTGTAGTAATACTTTACTATATAAAAATCAATAATTGTAAATTTTTGTAGTATTTTTCTATTTATAGTACATACTAAAAATAGAAAATATATAGACAATAATATTGTTAAGAAGGAGTTTTTATATGGAAAATCAAAATTTGAATATTTTAGACGAAGTAAATAAGGGAGCAACTATGGGAATGGACGCAATTTCTTTTGTTTCTGAAAAAGTACAAGATAATGAATTTAAACAAGTCTTAGATGTAGAATATAATAAATATAAATAAATTTCTAATAGGGTAAACAATTTATATGATAATTATACTAATAAAGAACCTCACGAAACCAATGCTATGAATAAATTAATGACTTGGTATGGAATTCAAATGAAAACAATAACAGATGATACAACCTCAAAATTATCAGAATTATTAATGCAAGGGACTAATATGGGAATTATTGAAGGAAGAAGGTTATTAAATCAAAATTCAGATGCTGACCACGATGTTAAAAATATTTTAAATGATTTTGTTGTTATGCAAGAAGATAGTGTAGAAACATTAAAAAAATATTTATAATTATTATATAAAATTGAATATAAATTAAATTTTTTAAGCAGATAATTACTTGATAATTATCTGCTTTTATGATAATATAATTAAAATGAAATTATAAATTTTATATAATAAATAAAAAAGATATTATAAATAGAAATATATAGATTATCATTCTTATTAATATTAAATAGGAAGAAAAAAATATGGAACATATTCATTCAATTATAATTATCAAGAAAAATAATAAATATTTAAACTATTATGATGAAAAATGGGGAATATATTTTATATAAATAAAAAAGGAGGGATAAAAATGGATATTAAGAAAAGAGTTATTATTTTATGGAGTGCTTTTATAGTCTGCATAATTACAACAATTGTTTTATGGTTTGCAATGAATAATTCTAAGCCACAATATGAGGAAGTTCAAGCAACAGTTTTAAATTCAAAAGTAAATCAAGTAGTAAATAAGAAAACAGGAAGCAAGACAAATTTTT
Source organism: uncultured Clostridium sp. (assembly GCA_947568605.1). Classification (GTDB taxonomy): domain Bacteria; phylum Bacillota; class Clostridia; order TANB77; family CAG-508; genus CANRES01. The sequence continues at coordinate 388 of CANOPV010000135.1, read as the reverse complement.
GCAAAGTCGAAGTAGAATATAATGGTCAAAACTATGAATTAGGAAATGTACATAGTATATCTACATATCCAAAAGGAAAAAAGGTAAAGGCATATCTATATAATGAAAAATTATATGCAAATACTGAGGGAGTAAAAACATCAACACCAGTGGCAATAGTATATTTTATTTTCTTATTTGGAAATTTTATCTTATTATATATAGCACTTGTACAAACAACCAAAATTAACAAAAAAGAAAATAAATAAATTATAATTTATTTATAAAAAAGAATACTGAAAATATTTCAATATTCTTTTTTATTTATATAAAATTAAATGTTATAAAAAAATTAGTAAAATAATAATTAAAAAAATAATTTATAAATAAATTATTAAGTATTTTATTT
>CANOPV010000134.1 GCA_947568605.1 uncultured Clostridium sp. | reverse complement strand
TTTATAAATAGTTTGAATACAATAATGAAAAAATAATATCTAACTATAAAATTACTATTTTATAACTTAAATATATTATATTATCATATACTTTTCAATGAAATTTCAAAAAATATGACACAAAAAATGCCAAAAAAGCCCGAAATATAAGCAAAATAAAAAAATTTAAACTAACTATTGAAAATAAAAAATAAAACATATAAAATATAACTGTGTAAAAGATTATGTTATAGTTTATCTATAACTACCCATAAAGAAAAAACTTTATGGCATAACTACTAAATTTAGTTAGTAGTAGTTACATCTGTATTATATAATACAGCATAATTTAAGGGTATAATATGCAATAATTATATAAATTTTTTATTGTATAACAAAGTAGAAAGTAAAAGTAAATGAAGCCCCTAACATTTACAAATACTTTCTATTTTTTTGCCCTAAAAAATAAGAAAGGAGGAAATTTATTAAAATCTTTTTACGCAAAAAATATAGAAAGGAAGATTGAAATGAATCAAACAAAATATGCGAATTTACCAGTAATTCGGAAGAGTGCAACACGGTGAGAAAGTCCCTACAACAAATGGAGGAACAAGAGCAAAAGAACTAGGAAATTTTATTGCAAAAACACAACAAGAATATATGCAAAGATATTTACAAGAATTTGATAAGCAATATAAAGGAAAAAAATATATTGAAATAGAATTTTGTAATGATGAACCTTTAACAAAAAAATATGTAAGATATAATCAAAGTGGCGAAGTATGTAGTTGTTTTGAAGGTAGTAATACTGCAAGTCAGAAAACAAAAAATGGAGTACAACAAGTAGAATGTGGACCTGAATGTCAGTATAGACAAAAAAATGCACAAGGAAAAACTGCTTGTAATAGAATAGGTTGGCTAAAATTCTTCATACCATCTATTTGCAGCGACAGAATATGGCTTATGAGAATTACAGGACAGACCTCTATAAATAGATTAGATTCTTATATTAATTTACAAAAATCAAAAGGAAATTCTTTAAAAGGACGTTATATTTTATTTTTAAAACAAGAAGAACAAACAAGTCAGATTACAGGGCAAAGTTTTAATAATTATATTTTAGACATCCTAAAAAAAGAAGATTTTGAATCAAGTAAAAAAATTCCACAAACACAAAAAAATCCAAATGAATTTTCCACAACTAATACTCAAAATGTGAATAACGAAGTAGAAAAACAAGAAAAAGATGTATCTAATAATGAGCAAACTAATATAAGTGAAACTACTATGAAAACGGAAGATATTAAAACAACAGAAAAACAGGAGAAAAAAGAAGATGCACCAAAAGAAAATAAAACTACTACTAAAAAAACAACAAAAAGTAAAGCCAAGAAATCAGAAGAAAAGCAAGAAACACAACCACAAGAAACAGATACAAAAAATACGAATGATAATTTAAATAATTGCTATGCACTACTTAGAACTTTTAACGATACTTTAACAAGTAAAAATGGAGAAAAAAAGCAATATTTAATAGCCGAAGTTGCTGATATGGATGATAAAGTATCTAATATTGTAATTATACCAGAATATGCAAATGAGTTGCTAGAATGCGATTTAGGAACAGTAATAAAACTAGATATAAAAGAAATAGCAGACAGAAAATTTGCAATGAAATTAGAATTTATAGAAAAAAGATTAAAAAATATAGCAGCATAAGAAAAGCACTCTTATACTACTATTTACAAAAATTATTTGTTTTAACTTATTATATACAAATAAAAAGTAAAAGTAAATATTGAACAAAATAAAAAAGGAGAATATTGCTATGTTTAATCAATTTAAAAATGGAGAAATGGTTTTAGTTACAGGTATAGGGCAAAATGATGAGAAATGCTATAATGGCATACTTGCCAAAGTAATCGAAAGTGATCCATATTATAAAGATTATCATTTGCAATTTGAAGATGGTAGCGATGATTGGTTAATGCCTGAATATTTACAAAAACTTAATTAAAGGAAAGGAAACAAAGATATGATAGTTAATTATGTGAAAACAGTTGGATTTAGGAAATTCAAAAAAACATTTGAAACAGAACTCTACGATATAACTAATATTACAGGAAAAAACAGAGCTGGAAAAAGTAATGTGTTATATGCAATTATTAATATTATGCTTGGAACTAATTTATCAGGAGATGAAAAAGCCTGCCTTATTAATAAAAAATGTGATGCTTCTTATGGAGAACTACATTTTACAGATAATAATGGAGTTAAGCATATTTTAATTCGTGGTAAGGATAGATACGATAATAATAAGAATTTTATTAATTTAGATGGTAAAGCAGTTACTCAAAAGGACTTAGTTAGTTTTTACAATGATAAAAAATTGTTTTTATCAATTATAAATCCTTTATATTTTTTAACTAAAAAACCAGCAGAGCAAAAAGAAATGGTAGACAAGTATTTATCAGATATATGTCCAAATAATCTTATGGAAATAGTATATAACCATTTAAGTAATGAAGAGAAAAATTTATTAGAAGGAGTTCCAAAAGATGTACCAACATATATTACAGAATTAAATGTAGATATTAAAAGAACAGAAAATAATATATCTATTTTAGATGGAAAAATTGAATATGCTCAAAAAATTGCTGAGGAAAAATTACAGAAGTATAAAGAATTTGAAAAAGAAGAAGAACTTTCACTTGCAAGACAAGAATTATCTTTTTTTAGTACAAATCAAGATATTGTTGATAAAGTAAAACAAAAACAAGTAGTTGAAAATTTAGAAAGAGATATTTTATCAAAAGAAACAGAAAGCAAAGAATTATTAAATTCTATGGAAATAGGAAAAAAGAAATATCTTGAAATAAAAAGTGGCGAATCGAGTACTTGTCCTATTTGTGAGCAACATATTCAAGATGAGAGCAAGCAAAAAACCATTGCAAATATGAGAAAAGAATTAGTTTCGTATTATGATAGAAAAAACTTGTTAGAAACACAAATAAAAGATTTAAAACTTAATTTATCTATGGAAAGATGTAAATATCATTCATTTGAAGGAAATGCTAGTATTGAAAAAAGCAAAAGAATTGCAATTATTGAAGAAAATATCAAACAATTAGAAAATGAAAAATTAGAAATTGAAAGATACAACAATGAAATTGCAATAAAAGAAAAGAACATTAAAAATGCAATTCGTTACAAAAATTTTAAAATTTTTAAAATATTCATTATTAAAAACCACTTTTTATTTTAATAAGGCGAAAATATATCATAATTAATAAAAAAATAAAGGAATGATGATTATGAAAAAAGAAATTTTAAAAATTTTTAACAAATTAACAAATACAGTAAGTATTTGGACTACACTTTTTACTTCAATCTTTGGAAAAGAATGGCTACTATTTGCTGGCTATCTTATATTAAATATTTTAGATTATATTACAGGAACAGTAAAATGTAAAGTAAAAAAAGAAGAAAGTTCTAATAAAGGTTCAATTGGAATAATTAAAAAGGTATGTTATTGGATATTAATAGGACTTGCATTTTTTATATCTTATTTATTAATTGAATTAGGAAATAAAATTAATATTAATTTAGATTTCATTATGCTTTTTGGTTGGTTTACATTGACTTGTTTAGTAATTAATGAAAGTAGAAGTATATTAGAAAACTTAATTGAAATAGGAATAAAAGTTCCAAGTTTTTTAATTACAGGTTTAAATACATATTATAATTTAATTGAAAAAAGAACTAGCATATCTAATGATGAAAAAGATAAAAAATAATATAATAATTTAATAAATTAATTTTATCTTTAAAAGGTTTAGTTTACTTAGTACTAGACCTTTTCATTTTCTCCTTTTTTCCATTTTTTTCTATCTTTTTCCACTTTTGTTGAATTAATAATTTCTTTTTATTATAATAAGAAAAGAATAATATTTTGTATTATTTGTTTTCAATAGAGAGAAGTAATATAT
>CANOPV010000133.1 GCA_947568605.1 uncultured Clostridium sp. | reverse complement strand
GTGTATATGAAGTTAAAAGAAAAAAATAAAAGGAAGTATTCAAATGATATTAAAAAGATTGAAATTAAATACAAATTTGGGTGAACCTACTAATTGTTATATTATTGTAGATGAAGAATCAAAAGAGGCTATGATAATTGACCCAGGTGGTGAACCTGAAAATATTATATATATGATTAATGTATTAGGAGCAAGTGTAAAATATATTTATTTAACACATTGCCACGGAGACCATATAGGAGGGCTTAAAGAGGTAAAAGAAAAATTAGGTGGAAAAATTTTAATTCATAGAACTGAAAGTGAAAATTTAAAAAATCCTGCTGTTACTTTAAATTATTATATTGGTATGGAAGATATTGAATTAGAGGCAGATTCAAGAGTAGACGATAATGATATTATCCATATTGGAAATATAGAGTTTAAAGTAATACATACACCAGGTCATACAAATGGTAGCTCATCTTTATATTGTGATGAGTATAAAATGTTATTTTCAGGAGATACAATTTTTAGAGGAACGTGGGGAAGGACAGACCTTCCAACAGGAAGTATGGAAGATATAATAGATTCTATTACAAGGAAATTGTTAATTTTGCCTCCTGATACAATTTGTTATGCAGGACACGGAAAATCGACAATGTTACGAGAAGAGGCACCAATTTATTTAGAATTAAGACCAAGAGATTATTAAAATTAATAGAAACCCCCAGTCATCTTCGATGACAGCCCCCTTAGATAAGGGAGCCAAGATTAAGCAGATTTTTTATGAAGAATAAGAGATTAAATTTGTTTCTACGTTCTTGCCTCCCTTAAATAAGGGAGGTGGCACGTAGTGCCGGAGGGTTCTTAATTAAAATTCATAATTTATCTTCTTTGTTCATATATTTAACAAAGCGATATATGGACAAAGGAGAGTAAAATGAACGTTACAGTCATAAATATAAGAGATTTATTCAAATATGTATTAGTTTTAATAGCAAGCATATTAATTATTGTAACATCAACTAGATTTTTTTATAATAAAAACACACAAATAGAAACACAAAATTTAACAGCAAAGAAAAGCAGTTTATTAACTTGTCTAAAACTTGTTATACCTATGATGGACTATAAACAAGAAAACACAATTCAAATATCAAATGAAATAGATATAAAAAAGACAAATATATTAACAAAAATACTTAATATAGAATTAGGATTAATAGATAATATAGGAGAAAAACCTGATGCAAACAATATAATAGATAATAATAAAACTAATTATGCAGAAAATAATAAAGTATTAGATGAAATAGAATTAGCAAAAACAGATTTAGAAACACAAGAGGTAACAGAAAATAATATAAAACCAAATTATACAGATGAAATAGATGATATTCAAATAAAAAATCAATCTAGTTATACTATAACAAGAGAATTAATAGAAGAACCATATAAATTTTCTAATACAAAAGATTTTATTATATTTCATACACATACTTGTGAAAGTTATACGCAAACAGAAAATTTTACATATACACCATCTGGCGAGTATAGAACTACTGATTTAAATTACTCTGTTGCAAGAGTAGGAGATGAATTAGAAAGACAACTTACAGAATATGGATATAATGTAATACACGACAAAACATATCACGATTATCCTGCATACTCTGGTTCTTATGATAGGTCTTTAAAAACTGTTCAATATATTATAAATGACCGTTCTTCAACGGCTGAAATAGTTATAGATTTACATAGAGATGCTGTTGGTAGTAGTGGAGAATATGGACCTTCTGTAATGATTGGAGATGAAAAAGTAGCACAATTAATGTTTGTAATTGGTACAGATGGAGGAGGGTTATATCATCCAAACTGGCAGAATAATTTAAGATTTGCAGTTACTGTGCAACGTAAAGCAAATGAAATGTATCCGGGATTATTTAGACCAATAATTTTAAGAGATTCAAGATACAATCATCATTTAGCAAATGCTGCTTGTATAATTGAAGTAGGTGCTACTGGAAATACAATGGAAGAAACTCTTGCAAGTATGAAATACTTAGCAAAAGTAATGAGTGAAGTGGTAAAATAATACGCTTCTGTCAGAAAATAAAATATTGTAAAATTTTAAGTTATATGATAAATTATAGGTGGAAATTAATCATACATATTTCATTTTGTAAAAGGAGAAAATATGATAGATATAGAAAAAGCCAAAAAAGAATTTAAAAATTATGTGAAAAATTATGATCCAGAAGATATACAAATTTCACTAAAAATAAGACATATTAATAGAGTAACAGAAGTAGCAAAAAAAATTGCTAATAATCTAAATTTAAGTAAAGAAGATGTAGAGTTAGCCGAACTTATTGCATTATTACATGATATAGGAAGATTTGAGCAAGTAAAAATATATCATACATTTTCAGATAGTAAAAGTATAAATCATGCGAGATTTGGAGTAGAATTATTAAAAGAAGGTTTAATTAGAAAATTTATAGAAACAGATAAATATGATGATATTATATTCAATGCAATTCTTAATCATAATAAAGATAAAATAGAAAAAAATTTAGACAAAAGAACTAATTTACATTGTAAGATTATAAGAGATGCTGACAAAATAGATATATATAATGTATTAATTACTGATTCAATAGAAGCAGCATACAATGGATGTAGTGTAGAAAGAATGTCAAATTCAAATTTAACACCAGAAATATATCGTCAATTTATGGAAAATAAAAATATAATATATAAAGATAGAAAAACAGATGCAGACATAGTTGTAGGTCATTTATGTTATGTTTTTGATTTTAATTTTAATTTAGGATTAGAAATAATAAAAAATAAAAGATATATTGAAAGAATAATAAAAAAAATGAATTTTAAAAATGAAGATACAATAATAAAATTTAAAAAAATGCAAAAAGTAGCAAATGAATATATAAATGCAAGATTGAATACTGTGAATGCTTAAAAATTTATAAAAGAAAAAAATAATTAAAATTTTTTTAAAAATTAGTGTTGCAAAAGTGAATAGTTTATGTTAAAATGAATATAATAAATTAGCAAATTAGTTTGCTAAAAATGAGTGAGTTTCTGCTTAATGGAAGGTTAAAAATGAGCAAGTTTCTGCTTAATGGAAGGTTAAAAATGAGCGAGTTCCTGCTTAGTGGAAGGTCAACAATGAGCGAGTTCCTGCTTAGTGGAAAGTTAAAAATATATGGGGGTTTCTAAAAAAGAAACCTCTAATTTTATTGTAAATTTTAATTTATAAGAAGGAGATTTTATGGAAATTAAAAATGGAAAATTAATTGTATATGATGTTAAAGAAGATTATAGGAATTATTTAAGAAAATTTGATGAAAAAGTAAGTTTAAAATTTAATCGCAGATTTTATGGAATATTAGTTACAGAAAATAATATTGATTATTGCATACCATTTACTTGTAGAGTGAAAAGAAGAAATGAAAAAATTACAATAGATATAAAACATAAAAATAAAATTATTGCACAATTATTAATAAATAATATGATACCTGTGAGTGATAAGGTAATTAATATTGTTGATGTTAATAATGATAAACAAAAAGAATTTTTAAATGATGAAATAATATATTTAAGAAATAAGCAAATAATAAATGAAATACTGTGTAAAACAAGTAATGTTCTAAAAATATTAAAAAATAAAAATCATTTTGATTATGAATTTTTCAAAAATATATGTTGTGATTATGAAACATTAGAAAAAATTTATAAAGAATATTAAAATAAATAAAATTTATAAAAGAATTAAAAATTTTCCAATAAATATTGCATTTTTTGGAAAAATGTAGTACAATATTAGTGTTAGTAAAAATTACCTTATACTTAGCATAAAGAATACACCACTTAATGCTCAGTTTAAGGCATATAAAAATTTAGGAGGTGCATACTATGACAAAGGAAAAAAAGCAAGAAATAATTTCAACATATAAAAGAGAGGAAAAC
>CANOPV010000132.1 GCA_947568605.1 uncultured Clostridium sp. | reverse complement strand
TTTAAACAGTAAAAATTATATCATTTTTTTATTTTTTTTAAATCATTTCCACTTTACAAATAAAAAAAAAATTAGTATACTAGTATAGTCTAATAAAATAAAAAAGAATAAAGATATAGATATCTTTCAAAATGCAAGGAGGGATTAATATGGCACAACCAAAAAGAAGATGGTCAAAAGCTAGGACTCATTTAAAAAGATCTACTTGGAAATTAGAAAATCCAGCAATAGCAACTTGTGCACATTGTCACGAACCAGTTCAACCACATAGGGCTTGTTCAAATTGTGGTTACTATAATGGAAAAAAGGCTATTGAAGTTAAAAATGATGCAGAATAAAATATGACGGAGGTAATATTATTATGCTAAAAACTATAAAAATATTTGTACTAGCATTTATTCTATCTTTTTTAACTTTTAACTATGTATATGCAATGGATATAAATATGAATTTATCAAATACTAATATTTCAACTAATTCATCTTCCATTCAAAATACCAATACTGCAATTAGCAATAATAATAATACAATTGGCAATACTACTAATAATTATTATTCTCCTGTGAGCGATGATTATTCTGTTAGTTTAGGTACTATGAATGATTTACCTGAAAATGAATTAGGTTTTACAAATATTTTGAATATTATATTAATTGTTGTTGGAATTCTCTTAATTTTACTTGGAATTGCAATAATGATTAGATTAAAATAAATAGGTACATTTTGTGCCTATTTATTTTTGATACTGTATATAATTTTTAATCGCCTAATTTCTGTTTATATTTTATACAAATTAAATATATCTGTCAATTTTTTTAAAATTGTAATATTTCATTTTTGTTTAGTTCTAAAAAATACATAATCTAATATATTTATAATAATATTAAAATTGGGAGGTTATTTATGTCTGAAATTACAAATAATATATCAAATAATAATTTTTTTAAAATATTTAAAGGAAGTATAATTTCTATACTTTTTACATTAGTTTTATTGTTTATCTTTTCAATTATATTAACATTTTCTAGCATTTCTGAAAGCGTAATTTCACCAGTTATTATAGTTATAACTGCTATCAGTATTTTAATAGGTAGTTCTATTAGTTCTATGAAAATTAAAAAAAATGGGTTTATTAATGGTTTATTTGTTGGATTAATTTATATGTTATTTATTTACATCATATCTAGTATATTAAATACTGGCTTTTCCTTATCATCTACTTCAATAATTATGATTATTTCTGGTATTATTGCTGGAATAATTGGCGGGATTGTAGGAGTAAATTTATAAAAAGTAACTTTACCATACAGGTAGATGTTGTCACTCCTTACGTTCTTCAAAATACAATTCGAGTTAAAAAATTATTTTTTTACATCTTACTTTAATGAAATTCGAGTTAAAAAGTATTTAAAAATATGTTTGTGCGTGCGACAACTTCGCGAAGCAAAGCGAAGCGATTGGAGCCAAAAGCATATTTTTAAATATTTTAGCGAAGAATTGAATATTTAATCTAATTAAAAAAATAATTTTAACGAAGAATTGTAATAGAAATTTTTATAAATCTACTCCTGTATTATTATTTGTAGTATCGTTGTTGATACTGTTATTTATAGTATTTGTATTGTTATTTTCAATATTATTATTTTCTGAATTTGAATTGTTGTTTTCATTGTTTGTATTATTATTTTCTGTATTATAAAGTCCCATTTGTTCTAAATACCATAAGACTTCATACTCTATATTTTCCCCATTATGCTCAAAATTCATATAATAAGTATCTACCCCAGCTGTTGTTGTTGAATATATAGAATTTAATAATGTTTGGACTAATACTTTTCCATCTTTATTTACTATTCCATATTTCTTATCTTTACATACTACTATACTTTCACATTGAGGTATTATTAATACATTATTTACTACTTTATCTTTTATTAATGTTGTTGCTACACATCCAAAATTATCATATTCACATTGTAATATTAGATTTCCTTTAATATCAAATAATCCACATTTATTATTTATTTTTACTGGTATGATATTTCCAAATAATAAATATGTATTTTCAATTTTTTGATTTTCAAATAATTTTGTATCTAAACCTATACTATCATATTCCCAATAAATTATTTGTTTATCGTTTTCATCTATAACACCATATTTATTATTATATTTAACAATGTATAATCCTAAATCGTTGTCTAAAACCTTTATTTCATTATAACCAACATTTACTTTTATTTTTCCATCTTTATCTATTATTCCATATTTATTATTATTTCTTACAATATAACTATTTTTATTTAAAACTTTTATTTCGTCATATTCTATATTTATTTTATTTGTACCATTTGCTAAGATTATTCCTACTTTTGATAATGCATTTGTTACAAAGAATTCTTTATTACTTTCATCAAATTTCATATCATCATATTTACAACCAATAATTTCATTATTTTTTATATCAATTACGCCAAATTTTTCACTTGTATTTTGTACAACAAACATATCATATAATATTGCTTTTTGATTATTAAAATCTGTACTTATTCCTTTATATCCATATTTTATAATTGTTGGTGAATAATATGTAACTAAATATGGTAATGTATATATCTTAATTGTATTTGTATCTGTATCATATATAAGTTTAACATTGCATCCTATTTGTATTCCATCAGATATAACATATAATTTATTGTTTTCTTTTTTTACTGGTTGTGATATTGTATAATCTACATATTCATCTTTGCTATTAGGTGCTACTTTACTTATTTTATCTGAATTCAAGAAAAATGATGCTGTTTCATTTGCATTTTCTACATAACATTTTGTAGGGTCTTCTGAATATACTTTGTATTCTCCATTATGTGCTTCATATCCTAAAAGATTTGCAATATCTTTTATGGCAACATATATTTTTCCACTATTATCTACTATAAAAGTATCTTCATTAATACTAATTTTTTTATCATCTACATAAATTTTTAGTGCTTTTTGTTGCATTAAATTTAAATAATATATTGCTCCTATTAAACCAGCAGTTATAAGTAATACTATAATAATACATATTATAACTATATTTAAAACTTTTTTATTTTTAGGATTTTGATTATTGTTTTGATTAAAATAATTATAATTGCTTATTGTTTGCATATTTACCTCCTAATAACCATATTTACTATAAAATTCGTTTTTGAAATTTAATAAATTATCATTTTCTATTTCTATTCTAACTCTTTCCATTAAATTAGTCAAGAATCTTAAATTATGTATTGATAATAATCGTACTCCTAATATTTCTTTTGTTTTAATAAGATGATGTATATATGCTTTTGTATAATTTCTACAAGTATAACAATTACATTCTGAATCAAGTGTTGAAAAGTCTTTTTCATAAGTTGCATTTCTAACTACTACTTTTCCATTCCAAGTCATAGCAGTTCCATTTCTTGCAATTCTTGTTGGTAATACACAATCACACATATCTATTCCTCTAATTGCGGCTTCTATTAAGTAGTCTGGTGTTCCTACTCCCATTAAGTATCTTGGTTTATTTTTAGGTAAAAATTGTGTAGTATATTCTAGTAATTCACACATTAATTCTTTTGGTTCCCCTACACTTAATCCACCTATTGCATATCCTGGAAAGTCTAAATCTATTAAATCTTTTGCTGATTGTTCTCGTAAATCTTTATACATTCCACCTTGTACTATTCCAAAAAGTCCTTGTTCATTTTCTCTTTTATGTGCATTTTTACATCTTTTTGCCCATCTTGTTGTTCGTTCCATAGATTGTTTAGTATATTCATAAGTTGAAGGATATTCTACACATTCATCAAATGCCATCATTATATCTGGTCCTAATGCATTTTCTATTTCCATAACTTTTTCTGGTGATAAGAAATGTTTGCTTCCATCAAGATGTGATTTGAATTCTACTCCTTCTTCTGTGATTTTTCTTAAATCGCCTAAACTGAAAACTTGAAATCCTCCACTA
>CANOPV010000131.1 GCA_947568605.1 uncultured Clostridium sp. | reverse complement strand
GAGCAGAAGCAATTTTTAATATATTGTATGGAAAAACAAATCCATCTGGTAAATTAACAATGAGTTTTCCTCAAAATGTAGGACAATGCCCAATATATTATAATCATTATAATACAGGAAGACCAAATACTCTAGAGACAAGATATGAATCAAAATATATTGATATACCAACTCGAAGTTTTTATCCGTTTGGATATGGATTATCATACTCAAAATTTGAATATTCAGATTTAAAACTAAGCAATAAAAAGATGCAAAAAAATTCAAAAATAATAGTTAATGTAAAAGTAAAGAACAATAGTAACATTCCTGGAAAAGAAGTAATACAATTATATATTCAAGATATAGTCGGTAGTGTTGTAAGACCTGTAAAAGAATTAAAAGCATTTAAAAAAGAATATTTTCTAGAATATCAAGAAAAAGAAATATTATTTGAAATTAATGAAGAAATGTTAAAATTTTGGAATGAAAAATTAGAATATATATCAGAAAAAGGAAAATTCAAGGTATTTGTAGGAACAAATTCACAAGATACATTAGAAGACACATTTGAATACGAATAAAAAAAGAAGATGTAAAATCTACAATTTTACATCTTCTTTAACTTCAAAATCTATATCCTCTTTTTCATACTCATCAGGCTTCAAGCCAAAGCGAGTCCTCATATAATCAAGAACGACAACCATACACGCTAAACCAGACAAACCAACGATTAAAAAAGAATTTTGAATACTAAAATATTTAACTAAAAAACCACCCAAAATAGAAAAAATACCAGCAAAAATACCACCAATAAATTCGTAAGTAAAAGTCAATTTATTTCTCATATACTCTTTTGTAAAATTCCTCAAATATTTAGTTTCAAGAATATACCAAGTAGAAGTAGCGATTTTTTGAATAGTATACATTATAAGTATTAATGGAATAACTATCTTACCAGTATATAAACTAGAAATAGTACCAATAACTACACAAGCACCAATATACATTAAAGAAATAAAAGACAAAGTCCTATTTTTAAACCTTTTCTCAATAGGCTTTTTAAAACAAAGAGAAATACCACCAATTAAAGTAAGTATTGCAAAAATCATAGAAAACTGCTCTTCTGGAATACCAATATTAACTAATAAATCACTTTGATATGTATCAATAATAGTAATTAAACCATAAATAACTATTTGAAATAACATAAAAGCCTTCATTCTCTTAGATTTTAAAATAAATTTAAAAGAAACCTTTAAATCATCTTTATATGATTTAAGAGTATTTTTAAAATCATCATTACTACTCTCCACCATATAAACATCTTTGAATTTAAAAGATAAAATAGTAGAAATAACAATAAAACCTAAACAAATAAACATAGGTAAATAATTATTTATAACAAACATATAACCAGCAATTAAAGAAGCAATACCATCTAAAATATAATACCAACTGCCACCTTTTGAATCAAGTTTAGAAAATAAACCCTCTCCACCTCTTGTAGCAACAGAATCATACAATAAATTAGATTCAGAAATAGTTTTAATATTATATCCTAATGAAAAAATTAAATTAGCAAAAATAATACTAAATATTCCAGGTAAAAAAATTAAAACTAACATATAAAAAATAAGTAAAACATTACCTAAAATAATGCTTTTTCTTTTACCAAGAAAATCAGAAATCATTACAGCAGGTATTTGCATTAAAATACTAAAAAATAAATAAAAGCCGTCAATAATTAAAATTTCAGATGTAGTAACCTTTTTAGTAATAGTATAAAACAAAAATTTAATAGAATAAAAACATAGCAAATCCCACGAAAACATCTTATAAATTGGATACAATTTAGCATTATTTCTTCTTATACCATTTAACTCTTTCCTATTATCCATTAATAATCATTCCTTTGTATTTAATATAAATATTTTAACATAAGAAATATTAAAAATCAACTTTTAATTAAAAAGTGATTTAAAATAATCGATTATTGACAATAAATTATTTTATAGTATAATGATTTATACAAATAGTAATTTGTAGGGAGGATGAAATTTTATGAAAGAATCAAAAATAGTAACATTCATAGGAGGATTTTATATATTTGGAGGAATTATTGTATTGTTATCATTGATATTTAATGGAAGTGGACTCAATATGATATTTAATGTACCAAATATTCCAGATTATATTGTAAAATTATTAGTAGGTATTATATATATACCATTAGGCTATTTGTATATAAATAGGATAAAAAATTCAAACTGGATAGTATTAGCATTGGCTATTATATTCTTTTGCATTAGTGCTTCTTTGACAACAGAATTTAATACACAACCATTTATAGGAAATTTAATATATTCTTTGTTTGTTATAATTGTAACTATTATGAGAAGAAAAGAATTTATAAATAGTTTGAATACAATAATGAAAAAATAATATCTAACTATAAAATTACAATTTGAAAGGAAATAAAGTTATGGCAAGAATATTAAAAAACAAAGAATTAGTAGATACAAGATTAGCGACTAATTATGGTGGTTGGATGTATTGTGAAAAATGTAATGAAAATATAGGTTATTTATGTTATTCGACTTATGATAGGTTAGAGTTAAAATATAAGTGTAACTGTGGAAATCAAGGAAGTGCGATATTAGATTTTGAAGATAGCAAGGAAAGTCAAGAGTGTAATGATGAAGTAATCATCATAAAAAATAGATTTTGCTGTCCAAAAGATAATGAACCTTTAATTACAATACTAGATAAAAAAGTAGCTAGTTATGAAATGAAAATCACTTGTAAATCTTGTAATAGAACATATAAAAAGGAGGTGGTATAAATGAATTTCTTATTAACATTATTGATTGGAATAATTGCAGGAGTAGTAGATGTATTACCAATGATTAAAATGAAGGTTGATAAATATTCCATTACATCAGCATTTGTATATTATTTAATAGTTCCTTTTGTTATCTATGGAATCAATTGGTTTGGCAATCTGTGGTGGTTAAGAGGTGGAATTGTTTCTATACTTATGGCTATTCCAGTAATTATTTTAGTAGCAAAAGAAGACAAAAAAAGTCCAATAGCAATGACAATTATGTCTATTATTTTAGGAAGTATTATCGGAATTGCTGGGCATTTTTTAAATTTAATGTAATTTTAAATTACAATTTAGGATGTGAAAAATTATGAGAGATGCAGAAAAAACTATTGGCAATATGATAGACAAGCAAAGTATTTGCTATATAAGTTCTATTGATAAAGATGGATTTCCAAATACTAAAGCAATGCTAAAACCTAGAAAAAGAAATGGAATAAAGGAAATTTATTTTTCAACGAATACATCTTCATTAAAAGTACAATCATTTAAAAATAATCCAAAGGCTTGTGTTTATTTTTGCGATAAAAGATTTTATAGAGGAATAATGCTTAAAGGAACAGTAGAAGTTTTAGAAGATAAAGAATCAAAAGAAATGATATGGCAATTTGGAGATACAATGTATTATAAAAAAGGTGTAACTGATCCAGATTACTGTGTATTGAAGTTTACTTCTATTTCAGCAAGATATTATAATAATTTTAAATCAGAAGATATAGAAATATAACAATAAAAAGCAAAAAAATATATAAAAGTGAAATAAGAATTACAATAAGTAGAGTAGGAAATTATAAAAAACTTATAATATATTAGCAGAAAGGTGCAATCTTAAATTAGATGAAAGAAAAGCAAAAATTTTAATGACTTGTAATTCATTTAATATTAGTGCAAGATATGAAGATTATAAGAATGAATTTTACAAAAGGTGTTCGAAAGAATATACATCTGAACAAATAGAAAATATAGAGGAGGTTAGATTATGGCTGAAAGAAATATTGATATAGATATTTTAAAAAGTGTAGAAGAATATATTAAAGAAATATCTAAATATTATAACATTAAAGAAGTATATTTATTTGGTTCTTATGCCAAAGGAACGAACAATGAAGATAGTGATATAGATGTAGCAATTATTATTAATAG
>CANOPV010000130.1 GCA_947568605.1 uncultured Clostridium sp. | reverse complement strand
GCTTCTTTTAATCCTAATCCTGTTGCATCTCTAACAACTTTTATAACTTGTATTTTGTTTGCTCCTGCTTCTTTTAATACTACATCAAATGATGTTTTTTCTTCAGCTGCTCCTGCTGCAACTGCTCCTGCTGCTGGTGCTGCAACTGCTGCTGCAGATACTCCATATTTTTCTTCTATTCCTTTTACTAATTCTGATAATTCAACAACTGTTAAGCTGTCAATAGTTTCTAATAATTCTTCTATTTTAGACATTTTTAAATCCTCCTATATTTTATTTTAAATTTTAATTTTTTTATTTTGGGTAATTTGTTAGTACCCTTATTTTTTTCATTTTAAGCATTTTCTTTTTGCATTTTAACTTGATCTAATGAAACTGCAAGTTTTGTAATGTTTCCAAGTAATGCACCAGCAAGCATACCAAGTAATGTTTCTCTTGATGGTAATTTTGCTAATGTTATTATTTCTTCTGCTGTCATTACTTTGCCTTCGATTATTCCACCTTTAATTTTATAAAAGTCATTATCTTTTGCAAAGTTATATATTGCTTTTGCTGGTTCTAAGTAGTCTTCCCCATCTAATATAACTGCTGTTGGACCTTCTAATTTATCTTCTAGCCCTTCAATTCCGCATTTTTCTAATGCTCTTTTTGTTATATTATTTTTTATAACTTTGTATTCAGATTTTGATTTTCTTAAATCTGCTCTTAAATGTGTAACATCTTCAACATTTATTCCTCTGTAATCTGTCAAAAGTACTAATTTAGCAGTTTTTATTTTTTCTGCTAATGCATCTACTTCTGCTTCCTTTTGTTTTATTATTTTTGCATTTGCCATTTTTTCATTTCACCACCTTTAAATGAATTTTTATTTTATAACAAAGGGCACAGCAATACCCCTACGTTTTTCAAAATACAATTCGAGTTAAAATATTATTTTTTAATGAAATTCGAGTTAAAAAGTATTTAAAAATTGCTTTTATGCGACACGTTCGCGGAGCGATGGAGCAAAAACATATTTTTAAATATTTTTAACGAAGAATTGTAATAGAAAATTACATAATAAATACCACTATTTGCCTAATGTGAGGCATAAATAGTGGTTAATCCCGCTCTATTTTATACCTCGGTAGGATTTATTTTTGCACCTACTGTCTTTGGCAAAATAATTTATTTTATTCATTTATATATATGCTTGGTCCCATAGTTGTTGTTATAGCAACAGTTTTGATGTATTGACCTTTTGCTGCTGATGGTTTTGCTTTTATTATTGCATCTATAACTGTTTGATAGTTTTCTGATAGTTTTTCAGCTCCAAATGATACTTTTCCAAATCCTAAGTGAATTATATTAGTTTTATCTAATCTATATTCAACTTTTCCTGATTTGATTTCAGCGATTGCTTTTGTAACATCCATTGTTACTGTTCCTGATTTTGGGTTTGGCATTAATCCTTTTGGTCCTAATACTTTACCTAATCTTCCTACAATTCCCATCATATCTGGTGTTGCGACTATAACATCATAATCAAACCAATTTTCTTTTTCTATTTTTGGTATTAATTCTTCTGCTCCAACATAGTCTGCTCCTGCTTGTTCTGCTTCTTTTGCTTTATCTCCTTTTGCAAATACTAAAACTTTTAAAGTTTTTCCTGTACCGTGTGGAAGTACTACTGTACCTCTAACTTGTTGGTCTGCGTGTTTTGAATCTACACCTAATTTTACGTGTAATTCTACTGTTTCATCAAATTTTGCTTTTGGAAATTTTTCTAATAATTCCATTGCTTCTTTTATTTCATATTTTTTTTGTGAATCTACTAGTTTACTAGCCTCTTGATATCTTTTTCCTCTTTTCATTTTTACCTCCTTTGGTAATAACGAGATTTTTCATCTCTCCCAAAATTTTATATTTGTAATAATGTGGCTTCGCCACGCGGACGACTGCTAGTCGCCCCTACATTTTTTTAGGGTCTTTCCTTCGATGTACGGGCGATTAAAATCGCCCCTACAAGTTCTCTACTTTTATAAAACGAAGCAAAATCGGTATATTGCTATGAAAACAATTCAAAAATTTTGAGATAGTACGTGTGTACATCGAAAAATTTTTGAAGCAGTTTGACAACGCAAGATGCCAGTTTTCATTCGTTTTAAGTTCTATTCAACAACAACTCCCATCGAACGTGCTGTTCCGCAAACCATACTCATTGCTGTTTCTAATGTAGCAGCATTTAAGTCTTCCATTTTTTGTTCTGCTATTTGTTTTACTTGATCCATTGTAATTTTTGCTACTTTATCTTTATTTGGTTTTCCTGAACCTTTTTCAATTTTTAATGCTTTTTTTATTAATACTGCAACTGGTGGAACTTTTGTTATAAAACTAAAAGATTTATCTTTATAAACTGTTATAACTGTTGGTATTATCATTCCAGGTTGATTTGCTGTTCTATCATTGAAATCTTTAACGAATTGCATTATATTAACACCACTTGAACCTAATGCTGGTCCTACTGGTGGAGCTGGTGTTGCTTTCCCTGCTTCTATTTGTAATTTAATAACGTTTGTAATTTCTTTTTCTGCCATTTTTTATGCACCTCCTTTAAATGAACTTTATTTAGATAAAGCGATTAAAATCGTTTATACATTTTTAATAACTTATTTGTATTCTAGGCACAGTACCCTGTACCTCTTACATATCGAATTTTTATAATATGTTTTACATTTTTTGGACTTGTGAGAATTCTAATTCTACTGGTGTTTCTCTTCCAAACATTGAAACTAATACTTTTACTTTTCCTTTTTCTTTGTTTATTTCTTGTACTGTTCCTACAAAAGTATCTAATGGTCCATTTATTATTTTTACAGTATCATTTATTTCATAGTCTACTGTTACTGCTGCTACTTCAAATCCCATATTTCTTATTTCTTCATCTGTAAGTGGTATTGGATCTGTTCCAGATCCAACAAATCCTGTAACTCCTCTTGTATTTCTAACTATATACCAGGTTTCTTCTGTTACAATCATTTTTACTAGTACATATCCTGGAAAAACTTTTTTTAAATTAGTTTTCTTCTTTCCCTCTTTAATTTCTATTTGTTCTTCCATTGGAACTACTATTTCGAAAAAATATTCTTCAAGTTCTCTGTTTTTTACTGTTTTTTCTAAATCTGTTTTTACTTTATTTTCATATCCTGAATATGTATGTACTACATACCATCTTGGTTCTATTCCATTATCTTGTTGAGACATTGTTATTAGCCTCCTTTATATTATTCTTGAATATTATTGTCTTCACTAGTACTTGTTGTTTCATTATTTGTTGCATTAACATCAGAATCTATTCCATTTTCTGTGCTTTCTTGTACATTGTTTGTATCAGTATTATCTTCTACTGTATTTGTTGTTTCATTATTTGTAGTATTATCTACAATTGTTTTTAATTTGTTTATTCCATAAGTATTTAAGGCATCAAAAGCAATATCTAATATAAATACTATAATTACTGTAATTAGAACTATTCCAATAACAGTTAAAGTATTATTTACTATTTGTTTTGGCGTAGGCCAAATAACTTTTTTTAACTCTGCTTTAAAGTCTTTCCAAAAATGTTTTTTTGCACTTTTGGTTTCTTTATCTGTTTTTGCCATTTTACTTCCTCCTTAAAATAGCGTTATTGGTTTATTTTGTTTCTTTGTGTGTAGTACGTTTTTTACAGAATTTGCAATATTTTGTTATTTCTAATCTATCTGTATTGTTTCTTTTATTTTTTGATGTCATATAATTTCTTCTTTTACATTCTGTACATTCTAATGTTATACTTTCTCTTGGACCTTTTGCTGCCATTTAAATACACCTCCGTATTCTTTTTGCTTCTTTTATTAAACGATGTGAGCATACATTTTTTATATATGCTCAATTATTTTACAATATTTTTTTTAATCTGTCAAGTGGTTTACGGAAGTTTGTGTATTTTTATATGATTCATTTATGATAATATCTTAATAATTCATTTTAGAAAATGTCTCA
>CANOPV010000129.1 GCA_947568605.1 uncultured Clostridium sp. | reverse complement strand
TTTTTAGGGCTTATGTTTAAAAATTTTTGGGACATTTTCAAAAATCATTGACATAGATTTTTAAAAATTTTTTTAAAATTCTAGCCAATAAAATATTTTTAAATGTTGTATATTCTTACTTCATATTTTGTTTTCTTTATTTTATATAATATAGTAAAAACTAAAAACCCTCAAAATTTGAGGATTCTTAGTTTTTGAACTATATTACAGTTCATTTTTGGGTGTTATGATTTTGTAAAATTTATCGTTTTGGTTATTATAGCGATAACTTAAATCAGTCCAAAACTGGTCCGTCTCCATATCCTCTGATTCAGTCCAAAGCATATTTATGCTTTCAGTTCTTGCTTTATCTTCAATTTGTCCTACAAGTTGTCTTCCAAAACCTTTTCTCCGAAAATTTTCTGGTACAAAAATTTCAACAATTTGCTCATCGCCTTTATTATATGCATCGTATGATACCTCTGCATATCCAACACATTCGTCGTTTCTGAACATAAGTATAATTGTTGAATCTTTAAGCCAGTCAACATACTCTCCAAGAGTTAAAGGTTCCCGTGTCATAGTTGTTTTCTCTTCGTCAAGTTTTATAGTCCTTGACTCTTCAAACAATTTCTTAAAAGTGTGAAAATCTTCTGATGTCGCATTTTTGAAATTAAAAGACATATAAACACCCTTTCAATATTTTATATTTCTTATTGTACCAAATTTTAACTAGAAAGTCAAGTTATGTCAAGTTTTTTATTCAATTTTAAATTATGAAGTAATAATATCTATTTTTATGATACTTAAAATAAAAAGCCCTCCAAATGCAATCTGCACATTGGAGGGAGCCCGCTAGTACTGGCATTTTTAAGACTTGTACTAAATTTTTTAAAAATAATACTTGTCTAAGTCTTGTTGCATAATCGAAAGGAGGTCCAACCACTGTCCTATGACCAGTTTTGACTTGGGCTTACTGGGTTAATCGGAAAACTTACCGAATCCATATATATATTATCATAAAAATTATAAAAAATCAATAATTTATGTAATTTTTAATTATAAAAAAATAAAAGGACTGTACAATCCTTTTATTTTATATTTTATTACTAAAATTATTTTTTATTTACTAAATCTTTTAATGCTTTACCAGCTTTGAATACAGGAGCTTTTGAAGCAGGTATTTTGATTTCTTCTTTAGTTTGTGGGTTTCTTCCTTTTCTAGCTGCTCTTTTTCTTACTTCGAAAGAACCGAATCCAACTAATTGTATTTTATCTCCTTTTACTAATGTTTCTGTTACAACTTCTATAAAAGCATTTAAAGTTGCTTCAGCACTTTTTTTTGTTTCTCCTGTTTTAGCAGCTAAGGCTGCGATTAATTCTGATTTGTTCATTTAGATTACCTCCTAATATTTTTCGCGTAAATAGGTTAATATGTAGTGTTTCCTATCTACTAATATGATTATTCGTCAAAGTTGTACAAAATCCTTCTTTTTTTTATATTTATTTTCCTGTAACCTCTTAGTATATCTATGTTTTTACCATTTACTGTCTAATATACAATACTTATATTTATTTATATTTTCTATATATACCAACGGTTTTAAGAATTTTATATATTATTTTTCCCCCTGGTAAAGATAATAATTCATCATCATCAAAAATTTTAAAAATTATTATGAAAATTGTATAAATAAGAACCGAAAATATTAAACTTATGATTATTGCAAATTTAAAATTAATATAATTTATAAGTAATAAATATAAATAATATGAACTTATTCCCATTATTGCAGTTACAATTATTGGTTTAACAATATATTTTGAAAAACTAAATTTTATTTGCACTAATTTATTTAAAATTATAAATTCTATTATACATACTATTAGATTGTTAATTATTGATGCAATCGCTGCTCCATTAACTCCTATATCTTCAATTGGTATAAGAATTAGATTTAAAATAATTTTAGCAATTAAACCTATTCCAGTTGCAACCATTGGAACTACTACTTTTCCTAGTCCCTGTAATGCTCCATTTAGATTTTGGGTTATAACTACAAATATTATTGTGATAGAACTTATTTGTAGTAAGATTGCTCCGTTTGAAGCATTTGGAAATAATAAATTAAGTATTTCATCTGAAAATATAAATAGCCCAACTGTACAAGGAAGTCCTATTAATATTGTTATTAATAAAGAAAATGATATTTTATTTTGAATAGTTTTTATATCGTTTATTGCTTTTGCTGATGATATTGCAGGTACTAGTGCAGTTGCAAATGCTACATTAAGAGACATTGGTAATGTTATAACTGTATCTACTTTTCCACTTAATATTCCATATTGTATTTTTGCCTCTTCTTCACTTAAAAATGTTTTTAATGTTCTAATAACTGTAATTGAATCTATATTTTTATTTAAAGAAGTTAGTATTGCTGTAAGTGAAATTGGAATAGATACCACTAGTATTTGCTTTATTATATGTAATATTCGTTCTTTTTTAGATTTTACTTGTACTTTATTTACTAAAAAATTATTAGTTTTATAAAAAAAGCATAAATATAAGAAACTTAATATTATTGAAAATGTAGTAGCAAGATTAGCACCAGCAGCCATAAGTGTAGTATTTGTTCCACTAATTAAGACTATCATTTCTACTATTATAATTGTGAATAATGTTTTAAAAACTTGTTCTAATATTTGAGATTTAGCAGTTATTGATATTTTTTGTATTCCATTAAAATATCCTCTTATTACAGATATTATTGATACGAAAAATAATGATGGAGATAATGCAACTAATGTAAGTTCTGCTTCTGGTATTTGTAAAATTACATTAGATATGTAATTTGCTCCTTTAAATAATACAATTGTTCCAAATAATCCTATTAATGCAAAAGAAATAAATGATACTTTAAATACTCTTTTTGCTCCTCTATAATCTCCTATTGCAATTCTTTCTGAAACTAATTTTGATATTGCATTAGGGACTCCTACTGATGATAGGGTTAATAATAGTGCATATATTTGGTAACCACTACTATATATTGCATTTCCTGTATCTCCAAAACCTTCTCTATTTGTTAAATATAATCTATAAACTAATCCAAATATTTTTATAAATATTTGTGATATAATAAGTATTAGTACACTTATAAAAAATGTTTCTTTTTTTATTTTTTTATTTTTCATCATACCTCTAATTTGAAATGTAATTTTATTAAAGTATATTTTGTTTGTTTTAAATTTATGTTTTTTAATTTATTAATTTTATATATACAATGCTATTTATTAAATTTTATGAAAAATATTAATGTTCAGTAGATATTTTATAGAATATCATATAAAAATAATCTTAAATCAGTGTAGGGGCTATTTTAATCGCCCGCAGTTTACAAAATAATTCTTGTTTTAATGTTTAGATATAGTATTACTAATCTAAATTAGATATATATCAACCCTTCGAAGAGCGGGAGATCAAGATCTCCCCCTACATTTTCTCTACTATTTTAATCTAGTATTCTATGATTACCTACTGAATATTAATCAAAAAATAACATTTTTTGCCTAAAACCCTTGTTTTTTTCTCAATTTTGTAGGATAATATATATGTAAATGTTTTTTATTTTATATTAATTCTTTTACAATTTACATATTATATATAATAAAATGAAAGTGGTGAAAAACTTTTGAAATATTTAGATAAATTATTAAAAATTTTAAAAACAAATAGAAATACTTTTTTTACATATATATTTACAATAATTACTGCTTATATTGTAGTAGACAGACTTGTTGAATTACTATTTATGTGTTTTACAGGTATGTCAATATCATATTGGGGACCTATACAATATACATTAGCATTAGCGTGCCCTGTATTTGCATTTTTATTTTCAGGTTCTTCTTCGTATGCTAAATCTAATGCAAGTAAATTAATACTTTTTAACTCTTATGTTGTAGCATTATATATTATTGCAATATCAATGTTTAACCAATTTCTTAATAGTACATTATGGTTATTAATAACATCACTACCTAACTATGTAGAAT
>CANOPV010000128.1 GCA_947568605.1 uncultured Clostridium sp. | reverse complement strand
GTGGAAAAATGATAAATAAAATTATTGGAGAAACTGGAGTAAAAATAGATATTGAAGACGATGGAAGAGTATTTATATATTCAAACGACAATCTAAACGGTCAAAAAGCACTTAAAATGATAAATGATATTGTTAGAGAAATTGAAGTAGACGGAATTTATGAAGGAACTGTAACAAAAATAATGTCATTTGGAGCATTTGTAGATTTAGGTTCAGGAAAAGAAGGATTACTACACATTTCTAAGATATCTAAAAAAAGAATTGAAAAAGTTGAAGATGTTCTAAAAGTAGGCGATACAGTTACCGTTAAAGTTTATGAAATTGATGATCAGGGAAGAATTAATCTTACCGCAAAAGAATTTGAAAAAGAGTTTGAAAAATAATCAACATCTTGCGTCGTTAAAATTTAGATGAAAAATCTTCGACGTACACAAGTACGACTGCGGTTTTTCACTAAATTTTGATGAGCATATACTAATTCTTTTTCAAACAGCAAAGCGAAGCGTGAGGCGAAAATTATTTTTTTAAGATTTTATTTAATGAAATTCGAGTTAAAAGGTATTCAAAAATATGCTTTTGCGGGCGACAATGTCGCGGAGCAAAGCGTAACGATTGGAGCCAAAAGCATATTTTTGAATATTTTAACGAAGAATTGAATGTATAATTTAAATTAAAATATAATTTTAAGCTGAAGAAAGCGAAGCGAAAAAATAATTTTATAATAAATAAATTATATAAAATTAACATTAATTTATTTTACACATAAGCATATAATAATAATATATAAAAGAAAAAATATAAAAAAAGAGGTAAAAAAAATGATATATTTATATGTACTACAACAAGCATTAATATGGATAATAACTATATTTTGGTTATACCAATTAATAATAAGTGTATGTTCATTAATCAATTTAAAAGATAAACCAATAATTGAAGACAAGCAAAATCGATTTATGGCAATAATACCTGCACATAATGAGAAAAACGTAATTGCAAATTTAGTACAAAGTTTAAAAAATCAGGACTATCCAAGAGAATTATACGATATATATGTAATTGCAGATAACTGTACAGATGAAACTGCTAAAATTGCAAAAGAAGCAGGAGCAATTGTATATAAAAGATTTGACCCTGAGCATAAAACAAAAGGGTATGCATTACAGTGGTTTTTACAGCAAAAAATAAAAGAAGATGCACCTTATGACGCTTTTTGTGTATTTGATGCGGACAATATTGTAGACAGTAAATTTTTAACAAATATGAATAAAAAATTATGTCAGGGAGAAACAGTAGTCCAGGGATATAGAGATATAAAAAATCCTACTGATAGTTGGATTACAGCAGGATATGCAATATTTTATTGGATGATGAATAGGTTTTATCATTTAGCAAGATATAATATAGGATTATCACCATTAATAAATGGAACAGGATTTATGGTTAAATTTGATGTAATAAAACCAGATGGTTGGAATACTCAAACTTTAACAGAGGACATTGAATTTTCATTAAAAAGAATAATTTCAGGAAATAAACTAGGTTGGGCAAAAGATGCCATAGTATATGATGAACAACCTGTCGGATTTAAACAATCTTGGTCACAAAGGTCAAGATGGACAGTTGGTCATATTCAATGTATGCATTTATATACAAAACAATTAGCGATAGCCGTAAAAGAGCATAAAACATTAATGAATTTTGATGGATTTTTATATATATTTGGAAGTATACCAATGTTAATAATAACAATAATATTATTACTTGTAAACTCGTTAATGTATTTAGGAAATGGAATGAGCAGTTCAGATTTACTAATGAGTTATATGAGATACTTTGTACCAACATTTATTTTACCAATAGGTACAGCATTGCTTATAATGATATTAGATAAAAAACCAATAAAACCTATGATAAAAGGTCTATTATGTTATCCATTATTTTTAGCATCTTGGTTATTAATAAACTTTAAATGTTTATTTAAACGAGAATTAACTTGGGAAAAAATTGAACACGTTAGAGATATAAAAATAAATCAAGTTATAGAGTAAATAAGGGAATTTTAATAGTAATTTGTTCGTGCTAATTTGAATTTATAAATAAATAACTAAATTAAAAAGGCAATAACAAATATAGTATTTTTAATTAATTAAATAGCCTGTGCTAAGCACAGGCTATTTAGGTAATAAAGAAAGGGTACTAAAATATGAAATCAAATTTAAAGAATATACATATTGCAATAATTATTATAGGTAGTATATTTATATTATTAGGAGCATTTCACTCAAATATTTGGTTTGATGAAACATATTCAGTAGCACTCGCAAATCATAATCTAAAAGAAATATGGACAATTGGAGGAAATGATGTACACCCTATTTTATACTACATATTTTTAAAAATTTTAAATGTCATATTTGGTCAAAATATAATTATATATAGGTTATTTTCGGCAATTCCTGTAATATTAATGGGAATAATTGGTTATACACATATAAGAAAAGATTTTGGTAAAAAAACAGGAATAATATTTTCATTTCTTTCATTATTTTTACCAATGATGAGTACTTATGCAGTAGAAATTAGAATGTATACATTATCTATGTTATTAACAAATTTAACTGGAATATATGCTTATAGAATAGTTGTTAAAGAATATAAATTAAAAAATTGGATTTTATTTGGATTATTTAGTTTAATGACAGCATATACACATTATTATGGTTTAATGTTTGCTGGAATTGTAAATTTAATGCTATTTATTTGGATATTAAAATTAAAAAGAAAATATTTTAAAATATTTTTAATAATTGCAATAATTCAAATACTTTTATATTTACCTTGGTTAATTAACTTTATAACTCAATTAAAAAATGTTTCTAAGGGTTTTTGGATAGGGTTTGCATTTCCAGATACTTTATATGAATTGCTAAGTGTACAATATGCTGGAATTTTAAATAAAAAATATATAGTAATATTTCCAATTATCTTATACATATATTTTATTATAAAGTATTTTATTAATAAGAAAAATAAATTTTTACCATTAAATAAAAAAGATAAAATGACATTTGAAAATCTAGAAGAACAAAAAGATAATATGAAATGGGCAAAAATTGCTCTTATAATATATATATTAATTATGGTAATGGCACTAGTTGTATCTTTATGTTTACATACACTTATTTTATATTATAGATATTTAATAGTAATAACAGGATTATTAATATTTTTTATATCATTATTTATGGCAAAAAATAAAAATAAATTTATAAATATTATAATATGTGGAATTATATTAATAATATCAATTATTAATAATTATGCTTTAATAAAAAAGAATTATGATTTAGATAATATAAAACCAATAGAGTTTTTACAATCAAACATTAAAAATGAAGATATTATAATTTATACTAATGTTATTAATAGTTCAGAATTTGCTATTTTCTTTCCAAACAATACACAATATTTTTATAATATAGAAAATTGGAATGTAGAAGAAGCATATAAAGCATTTAAACCTCAAATGAATATAATATATGATTTACAAATTTTAGATAATTATAAAGGAAGAATTTGGATAATAGATTCAAAAGATTTTAGTATGTATTCAAAATATTTTAAAGATAATAAAAATTTTGAATTAATAAATAATAATATTTTTTATTCAAAATATCAAGATTATACATATAATTTAGTTTTATTAGAGAAAAATTAAAGGTGAGAATTATGTTTTCGTTAAATAAAATAAAAGTGTGTGCTTTTGTTGGTCCATCTGGAACAGGAAAAAGTTATAGAGCACAAATGGTTGCAGGAGAAAATAATATTAACTATATTATTGATGATGGTTTATTTATTAAAGATAATGAAGTTATAGCAGGAAACTCTGCAAAAAAGGCTTCAACTAAAATTGAAACAGTAAAACACGCATTATTTTTAAAAGAAAAAGAAAAAAAAGAAATTATTAAAACAATAAAAGAATATAAACCAGAAGCAATACTAATTTTAGGTACATCAGATGAGATGGTTAAAAAAATTGCTAAAAATTTAGAAC
>CANOPV010000127.1 GCA_947568605.1 uncultured Clostridium sp. | reverse complement strand
AGTATATGTAATACCAACAAATGAAGAATTAGTAATAGCAAGAGATACAATGAATTTAACAAAATAATTTTGTGGAAAATTTTTGCTACAATTCTTCGTTAAAATTATTTTTTTAATTCATTGGCTCCAAATTGTTTTACAAGCTTGTCGCATAATTTTATTAAAAAAATAATATTTTAACTCAAATTTGTTCTATAAATTGATTGTTTTAAAATAATGGGGGATATTATGAAAAAATTTTTAAAAGTAATAATAACTATTGCTATAATAGTTATTATTGGTTGGGTAGCATTCAAATTAGGTGTAATTATATCTAATAAATTATTTTATATGTAGAAATAAATTATATATTATTAATAAACAAAATTAACATAACATTCATAAAATGTATTATAGATATATAGAAAGGATGGTGTGTTAATTTTGAATTTAGAAGGAAAAAAGATAGGATTTTGTTTAACAGGGTCATTTTGTACATTTAAAGCAACTATTGAACAGATGAAAGAAATTGTAAAACGTGGAGGAGAAGTTATACCTATTATGTCATTTAATGCATATAGCATAAATAGTAAATTTGGTAACGCAAAAGATTTTATTGATGAAATAGAACAAATAACAGGAAATAAAATTATTTGTACTATTGAAGATGCAGAACCAATCGGACCTAAAAAAATGACAGACATAATGATAATAGCACCTTGTTCAGGGAATACTATCGGTAAATTAGCAAATGGAATAAATGATACACCTGTCCTAATGGCAGCAAAATCACATTTAAGAAATAATAATCCACTAGTTATAGCAATATCAACAAATGATGCACTTTCACGGAAGTGCAGAAAACATAGGAAAGTTATTTAATAGAAAAAATTATTATTTTGTACCATTTAGACAGGATAACCCTATAACAAAACCAAGATCAATTGTATTTGACCCAAATTATGTGATAAAAACAATAGAATATTCATTAGAACAAGAGCAAATTCAACCAATGATGTTGTGAATATAAAATATTATTCTATCACAACCTATTTTTTACAGAATTTTTTAAAAAATTAGGTTCTCCACAGCTTGTAAAGACATTTAATGATGTAAATAAAATTAAATTTACAAATGTTAAAATTTATATACTTTTATATATTTATTTGTCTTTACTGCGGGTTTCTCCCTGCCACCAGGACCTGTCGAACCTTAATTTTGAAAGAAATCTGTAAAAAGGTTGTGAGATGAATTTGTACAAAAATTTAAAAAAGACAATTTTCGCCCACGCTTAGCTTTAAATATTTTTTGGTCTAAACATTATGAAAAAAATATAAAAAATTGTAAAAAAGTCTTGACATTTGTAACTATTTTGTAATAGAATTGTAAAGAAAATGAAATATATTTTTTTGGAAATCCTATTGTAGTTTTTTAAATTCCGTAGTATAATTTAATTGTTAGCAATAACAAATACATAGGAGACAAAGGAGGGAGGTTTACGATGTCTAAGGCTGGCATAGTAAACATTAGAATGGTAATAACAGAAGAAAAAATATTATCAAATATAGATAAAGTTAGCAAATTAATAAATCCAAATAATAAAAAACAATTAGTCGAATTAGGTGATGATTCATATTTTAAAGATTTAATTGAATCTATAAAAACATATTTAATAGAATATCCAAAAAAGAAAAACTTTCCTATTTCTGTGTATAAAGCAGCATATAGTTTAGTTGAATATGCTACAAATCAATTTGAAGAAAATACAAAAAAAATAGAAGAGTTAATAAGACAAAGAGAAAAAAATATATCTTTGGCAGCAGATTTAAAAGAAGTTTTAAATAGTGCAATAGAAAAAGATAAAGATTGGAAAAATAATGTAAAAAGCAAAGTAAACTTATTACAAGAAGATATTATAGAAGCATTAGTAATAATCGGAAAATCTAAAAATGAAATTTCACCAAATTATCAAGATGCATTAAAATTAATTAATGCTAGAATAAATAACTTAGAATCAAATTTACATATTGAAATAGATATGGAAAGAATAGAAGATAGGTCAAAGGCTTTAAGTTATATAGGAATTGAAGTCGCAGACGCATTAAAAGTAATTCCAGCACCTGCAGAAGATATGACATCGATAATGGAAGAAAATGTTTTACAACAAGTAGATTTAGCAGAACAAAATACATTTATAAATGATACAAGGATAGAAGTAAAACCTTCATTATGGGCTAGAATAAAAAATAGTAAACTTGTAAGAACAGTTAGATGTATAATGAAAATGAAAATTAGACTTGATGTACCAGTACTTCCAGAAGGAAGAGGAGAATAAAAAAATAAAGCATAATTTATTTTATAAATTATGCTTTATTTTTATAATAGCAAAGTTCTGTTACAATTCTTCGTTAAAATTATTTGTTTTTTATTCGTATACAGAAGATTCCAAAATTGTATATTTTCTTGAATAATCATAGGTCTCTTTATTACTTAAATATACTTGTGATTTATTTTTTTTCAAAAATTCTATAATATTATAAACATCAATCCATATTTGATTAATTCCATCTTTTTGGACTTCATCAAAAATTAATTGTATACCAAAATGAAGATGAGGAACATTTATATTATTAACATTTTCTTTATTACTATATCCAGTCATACCAAGATAACCGATAACATCACCAGCAGTAACAACTTTACCAACATACATATCTTCTGCGTAAGGATGATCTTTTCTTAAATGAGCATAATAGTAATATCTTTTATTATCAAAACTACGAATACCAATTCTCCAACCACCATATTGATTCCAACCTAATGCTTCAATAGTACCAGATTCGACAGCAATTACTGGTGTTCCAATACTACCCATTAAATCATTTCCTAAATGAGTTCTTTTATATCCATAAGACCTAGAATTTCCAAAATCATCATAATGACTAAAATTGTATCCACTTGCAATTGGAAGAAATGCTTTAATTCCATATTTTTTTTCGTAACCTACTTCACCAGAAGAATCTTTTTTTTCGATTGAATATTCTCCAATATATTGACTAAAAATCGAATTATAACATTCATAATAATATGAATAATAAGGCATATCTTTTGTTATATCTTCCATAGTTTCACCATTTTTTAATTTAGAAACAACATTGTCTAAATCACTAGACTTAAATTTTTTAAAATTTCCATAATATTTACTAGAAAGATAAGATATAAGTTCAATCCAATTATATTTAATATCTTCATTATTATTGTGAGAAGAAATATCTAATTTTGATGTTTTGTCTAATACTTCATAAGTAACAGCACAATCAACCCATTTTATGTAATCATTTTCATTTTCTTCTTTTTCATTTTCAGAAGCAATAGAGAAATAATTTACTGAAATAAATGTAATAAAACATATTATAATAAAGCAATATACAATAAAATTTATATATTTTTGATTTAATTTTACAGATTTAATAAACACAAAAAACACCTCATAATAATATTATTATAAATTGATATTAATTATTATTGTATTTAATAAAATTTTGTGTTAAAATTAAAAAGCAAAAGATACATAGGAGGAGTTTATGAAAAGAATTAAACTAGCAGATAGAATATTACCAAATTACACAAAAGGAGAAGAAATCTTTAATATGGTATCACATATAGTAGGAGGGGCTCTAGGAATAGTTGCTACAGTATTATGTGTGATATTTAGTGTAAAACATCATAGTGTATATGGAGTAGTAAGTTCTGCAATATATGGGGCTACTATGATAATATTATATACTATGTCTAGTTTATATCACGGTTTAAGTCCTAAATTAAAAGCAAAAAAAGTATTTCAGGTTTTAGACCATTGTGCGATTTTTTTACTTATAGCAGGTTCATATACACCATTTGCACTATGTACGTTAAGAGAAGATAATGTGGCTGTTGGTTGGACTATATTTGGTATTATATGGTGTATGGCAATATTAGGAATAGTTTTAAATGCAATAGATTTGAAAAAGTTTAGTATTTTTTCTATGATATGTTATTTGGTAATGGGTTGGTGTATTATTTTCAAAGGAAATGCTTTGCCTAGGTTATTAGGAATAGAGGGGTTTTTATTA
>CANOPV010000126.1 GCA_947568605.1 uncultured Clostridium sp. | reverse complement strand
AAAATATGACTGAAACTGAATGTGTAGCAGAATTAATGAAAATGTATAAAAAACTTATAGATAATAGGAGAATTAACAAAAGAATTAGATAAAAATTATAAAGATTTTAGTATCTTTAACTTACATATTATGTATTACACTTTTAAATTTATGGTTATAGAAATAAATAAAAAATAGTATTACAAGAAAATGAATAAATATAAAAAATCTCGCATATTAATAAAAAAAGAAATATGGGAGGTTTTTATGTTTTTAGTATTTAATAAAAAGAAAATATATTCATATATAATAGCATTATGTACAGTAATAATGTTATTTTTCACAGCATCAATATTAACAGATGAAGAATTAGAAACAATTCAAACATCAGCAAGTGCGAGTAATAAATTAGTACCAATATATAATGTAGAAACTACTGAAAAAAAATTATCATTAACAATGAATTGTGCTTGGAACGCAGATGACATTGATAGCATTTTAGCAACATTAGATAAATATAATGTTAAAATAACATTTTTTATGGTAGGAGATTGGGTAGACAAATATCCAGAAGCGGTAAAAAAGATAAGTGAAAAAGGACACGAAATAGCAAATCACTCAGACAATCATAAACACGTTAATAATTTAACTTATGAAGAAAATGTAAAAGAAATAATAAATTGTAGTAATAAAATAAAAAAAATTACAGGAAAAGAAACAACATTATATAGAGGACCGTATGGAGAATATAACAATACTGTAATAACAGCAGCAAACGATAATGGTCATAAAACAATACAATGGTCAATAGATACATTAGATTATAATGGATTAGATACAGAACAAATGTGGGATAGACTAAAAAATAAAATAGAAAGTGGAAGTATAGTATTAATGCATAATGGAACTGAGCATACAGCAATAGCATTAGGAAAAATAATTGAAAATATACAACAAAAAGGATTTCAAATTGTACCAATTTCAAATTTAATATATTCAGAAAATTATGTAATAGATACAAATGGGGTTCAAAAACAGAATAAATGAAACAAAACTTGATATAATATCTAAGAGGAGAGAGAAAAATGTATTTTATAGGTATTATATCACAAAAAGATTATAATAAAATAGAAAATGAATTATATAAAAAATTAGATGAGAAAGAATACAGCATAATAAATATAACAAATGAAACAATAAAAGATATAAAAAATATAAAATTTGATGTAGTTTTAATGTCAAACGAAAATACTATAATACCAGAAAATAATCAAATATTAAAAAAAATTATAGATAATTCAAAATATTTAGTAATAAATACAGATATAGACAATGACCTAAAAATTTTAGATAAAATACAAACAAATGTAATAACTTATGGTTTTAATTCAAAAACAACAATAACAACATCAAGCATTAAACAAGAAGAAATACTAGTCTGCATACAAAGAAACATAAAAAATATAAATGGAAAAATAATAGAACAACAAGAAAAAAAGATAAACATAAATAAAAAATGTAATATAAACTATATGTTGGGAATAATAGCAATATTAATAATTTTTGAAAAAATTTAACAAATTTAACATTTTATGTAGACATTACTAAAAAAATGTGTTATAATAAGGTTGTACTAAAAAAATAGTATAAAACAAGAGCACTATGAATAAGATACAATAGATAAGTAATAAGTAGGGAGGAAAAAGAATTGAATACAAATTATACAGAAAACAACCACTTAGTATTAGTGGGTAAAATTACAAGTGAAAAAAAATTTAGTCACGAAATTTATGGAGAAAGTTTTTACATATTTAATTTAGAGGTGCCACGTTTAAGTGACATAACAGATATTATACCAATAACAATATCTGAAAGATTAATTGATGAAAACAAAATGAAAATAGGAGCAAAAATAATAGTAAAAGGGCAATTCAGGTCATATAACAGTTATGAAAATGAAAAAAATAAATTAATACTAACAGTATTTGCAAAAGACATAATATTTGAAGAAGGTATAGAAGAACAAATAGTTAGTGAAGAAAATAAAAAAGTAGCCGTATCAAACGAAGTAATACTTGCAGGATATATATGTAAAAAACCAATATATAGACAAACACCATTTGGGCGTGAAATAGCAGATATATTACTAGCAGTAAATAGAGCATATAATAAATCAGATTATATACCATCAATAGCGTGGGGAAGAACAGCAAGATTCTGTCAAAACTTACCAACAGGAACAGAAGTTAAAGTAGTAGGTAGAGTTCAATCAAGAAAATACGAAAAAAAATATGAAGATGGAACAGTTGAAGAAAAAGTTGCCTATGAAGTATCAATAAGCAGTTTAGAAGTTACAAATAAAGACAACGAATTTATTAAGAAAGAAGACGAAACAGCAGTAGAAGAAGCAGTATAAAGATCATAAAATTCCTTTAAAACACAAATAAGCCTGTTTTTAATGGGCTTATTTGTGTTTTAAAAATGTTATATTTCATAAAGTCATTGACAATACAATTTTATTTGTATAAAATAAATATTATAAAATATAAACAAATTTTAATAGGAGAAAAGTTTGAAAAATAATAAGCATCTTGCCAAATGGCTATTGTATATTAAATAAAATCAATGTACAAAAGTACACTTCATTGATTTCATATACAGTTTGTCTAGCAATATACTAATTCTTTTTCAAATTTGGTTTGTGCATTAGAAAGGAATGAAATTAAAAATGGAAAAAGAAAATAAAATCAAACTAAAATTTAATATAATAGCAATAATATGTATATTATTATTCTGTTTTGCAATAACACCAAAAACATTGCAAAACGACACATTTTATACAATAAAAATAGGAGAACACATCTTACAAAATGGAATAGATATGGTAGACCCATTTTCTTGGCACGAAAACTTACCATATACATATCCACACTGGCTATATGATGTTGGAATATATTTAATATATGATAATTTAGGTGGAATGACAGGAATATACATATCAACAATTATATTAACAATGATATTAGGACTAATATTATACTTTACAAATTTAAAAATATCTAAAAACCAATTAACATCATTTATAATTACATTAGGAATAATATACCTATTAAAACCATATATAGCAGCACGTGCACAATTGGTAACATTTATACTATTTGCACTAACTATATTCTTTATAGAAAAATTTTTACAAACAAAACATAAAAAATATGCAATAGGTTTAATTATAATACCAATAATAATAGCAAATGTACATTGTGCAGTATGGCCATTTTACTTTGTATTATTCTTACCATATATAGCAGAATACTTAATATGTTTAATTAGAGATTCACATATACATTATAATATAAAAATGAAAATTTTAAGAAGAAAAATAAAAAAACTAGTTCAAAAACAAGGTAAAGAAGAAAAAATAAGAGAATTAGAAAATAAAATAGAAGAAACAAAAATTAAACTAAATAAATCAGTAGAAAGAATAAAAAAATCAGACTTAAATTCATATAAAATAAAATTAGAAAAAATAGATGCAACAAAATGGTTAATACTACTAATAATAATATGTACATTAACGGGTTTATTAACACCATTAGGAGATACGCCATATACATATTTAATAAAAACAATGCAAGGAAACACAACAAAAAGTATATCAGAACATTTACCATTAGTTTTAGCACAAAATATTGATGCAGTTATTGTAATATCAATATTTGTATTAATACTAATGTTTACAGATACAAAAATAAAATTAAGAGACTTATTTATGGTTGGAGGCTTAATTGTATTAATGTTTATAACTAGAAGACAATTTTCAATGCTAGTACTAATATGTGGTTATATATTAAATAAATTAATATGTGCATTATTTAATAAATATGACTCTGATGGTAGTCAAAGAATGGTAAAATTTATTACAAGTTTTTTAGGAACAACATTAACAATACTTTTTGTTATATTAATAAGTATTTATTTTTATAAAGATAAAATAGACGCAAATTATATAAATACATCATCATATCCAGTAGATGCAGCAGATTATATAAAAGAGAATTTTAATTTAGAAAATATCAAATTATTTAATGATTATAATTATGGTAGTTATTTATTATATCA
>CANOPV010000125.1 GCA_947568605.1 uncultured Clostridium sp. | reverse complement strand
TTAAATCTCTTTGATAAAATCTTTTTTCATCTTCTGTTAATAAACTATATTCTTTTTCAATGATTTCTTGTTTTCTAGTTTGAATTGCAAAATATGTTTGAGCAAGTGCAATAACTTTTTTTCTACTATCTCCATTTTGTGCTATTAAATAACAAGCATAGCGTGTTAATTTATAATCTTTAATTACAACTTCTGCATTATTAGCACGTTTCGACAACTTGTCGACGTCGACAAAATGTTCAAGCGCACTAATATTGCTGTTTTTGCAAGATTCTTTTGCTTTGTTTATTACATTTTCAAATTTTCTCCATTCTTTATAATTTAAAACTAATTGCAATTCTCTCGCATACCAATATTCAATTCCATTTTCATCAATGTGCTTAATATCTTCAAAAGTTTCATTATTATAATTTTCGTTTTTTTCTAATTTATTCATCTGTAATCATCTCCTATTTATTTAATATTGTCATTTTATCACAACATAAAATAAATCGCAATAGTCTTTGCGAAAATTTGTTTTACTCTATGTATAATCTAATTATACCTTGTTCAGTAAAAACATAAGGTATAAAATATTTTATTTTATAAACTTAGGTACTTATGGAGCAGATAAGCATATTTAATATATTAAAAGTGCTTGTCTGTATATGTTTCAACTATTATCCATATTTTTTTAATGGAATAATAATATTTTCTTAAAAAATTAATTGTTATTATATATCACTAAAAAAAATTAGCCACTATATCCTTACAAAAGATATAGTGGCACTTGTTCGAGTACATTTGTGGATTTCGCAATTACTTAATCATTTCACTATCAAGTAATATATAATTGGCTCTGTGAATATACAACGCCAATCCGTCAACATTTAGTTTCGTAGTTTTGGGTAAATCGTCTGGAATTTCCCAATAAACATTTTCCCCACCATAAACAGCAATTGGTACACCAAGTTGCGAACATACAACAATGACTTTTGGAGTTCCTAATGAATTTTTGATTTTGTTAATATTCCTATCAAAGATATTAATCGTTCCATCTCCATTTGTTGTAATATCGCTTGGTAAGTTAAAATCTTCCAATTTCTTAATACCGTCTTCTGCAAAGATGACGGTATTTCCTGTTTGTGCTACTTGATTCCCATCAATTGTCATTGTTATAACACTTGATAACTCATAGTTAGCGCTTGTTATTCCTTCCGAATCAACAGATTTCGTTTGAACATAGTTTGCTTCCATACCGACTTTTTGGCCTTCCATTGTCACGACCTTATTTCCAAAGTTGTCGTAAAAATCAATAGCAAAATGGTTACCAATTAACTCACCTTTAATGTTCTTCATTTCATTGGAAAACCATGCACAACTGGACAGTGACGTAAGCACTAAGCATACACAAAGGATAACACCTAAATGCCGTTTAAAGTTTGTTTTTTTCATATTAAATACCTCCACGTTTTATTTATTAATTAGGATAAGTCATACAACAAAATATTTCTTATTGCACTCGAACTTTTTCCACCTAATTATAACTATTATACCACATTTTTTACATAAAATCAACAAAAAGTAATTTTTATGTAAATATGGTAATATATAAATGTAAGTATTGTTTAGAAAGCAATAGGTTGATAACTTAGAGGTTTCTAACCTCCAAGAAAATTTAAGGAGATAATAACAATGTTTGAAGTATCAATTTCTAAAATCTCTGATGAGGAGATGATGAAACGGTACGAACAGATTAAACCTGTTATCACGGTGAATGGTAAACTGCACTATTTCATAGAGTATACTCTATGATACAAGCAAAATTGGTGTAGTTTATAACTACATAGATTTTGATTTATATACATTTGGTGCTATTGGGCGGAATCGAACCGCCGACCTACAGGTTACGAATCTGTTGCTCTACCAACTAAGCTACAATAGCATTTAAAATTTATGTTATAATAATTTTTATACAAATCATTATAACATAAGTTTATTAAATTTTATACTATTTTTAAAATTTTTACTCTTTTTTTGTTACTGACCATTTTTCAAAGTATTTTTATAAGGATAGTATTTTCAATTTTTTTAATTAAAATTGAAAATATGATACCACTACTAATAAAATTTCTGCAATTAAAATTACTGGTATTCCTATTACAAAATTAAGTTTTTTTGTTTTATGTCTAAATACATACATTCCTGTTAACGTACCTATTCCACCGCCTAATACGGTTAGCATAAACAATGTTTTTTCTTGTATTCTCCACGAACCTTTTTTAGCCTTTTGCTTATCTAAATACATTGCTAAAAAACCTAATATATTTATTACAACAAGATATATTACTATATTTTTTATTTCAAATATATTTTCAAACATTATATTTCCATCCTTTTATATAGAGATTTATTTTTAAAGGGCACAGTGGTGTCATATCTCACGGGTATTTCCACAAACGGTGCCCCTACATTACATTTTTAAATTTATTAATTCAAAGTTGAAACAGAATTAAATTTTGACAAGGAAAATTTTATTTAAAAGGCAATGGCGCATACTTGTGTATGTAACCGCGTTTTAAATGAAATTTGACGCAGTAAAAATTATATCAATTAAAAAAAGAAACAAGTATTGCTAGGCAAAATTTAGTGAAAAACCGGAGGCGTACTGTATGACGCCCAAGGCTTTTTCATCTAAATTTTAACAACGCAAGACGCCGTTTATTTTTTTAATTTATACGAAGAGGCTCATCTGATTACTCTGAGTCATTCCCTTCAAACAACCAAATTTATCTAACAATTCTATTACAGATTTACCTACTTTTCCTCTTATTTTCAAATCATCTATCGACATAAACTTTTCTTCTTTTTTTGCATCATCAATGCTTTGTGCTGCAACACTTCCTAAGCCTGGTATACTATTTAATGGTGGACGTATTCCATCCTCTTCCATTATAAACTTTGTAGCGTGAGATTTATATAAATCAATTGGTAAGAAATTTATTCCTCTTTCATACATTTCTATTACAAGTTCTAATATTGAATATACATTTTTATCTTTTGCGGAAATTGAATTTCCTTGTAATTCTAGTTCTCTCATTTTATTTTTTGCTTTTTCTTTACCAAATATCATACATTCACTATCAAACTCATCTGCTCTAATTGTAAAATATGCTGTATAATATGCTTTTGGCTCGTGTACCTTAAACCACGCTATTCTAAAAGCATTTGTTACATACGCTGCTGCGTGTGCCTTTGGGAACATATATTTTATTTTTTCACACGATTTAATATACCAATCTGGTACATTATTTTCTTTCATAAGAGCAACATATTCTGCCCATTTTTCAGGGTCTTTAAGTGCTTTTCCTTTACGAACAGTTTCCATAATTTTAAAAGCGGGATTTGGAGGAAGTCCTTTTTTTATTAAATAAATCATAATATCATCCCTACAACATATTGCCTCATTTAATGTTACAGTTCCTTCTTCTATTAAAGTTTGTGCATTTCCAAGCCATACATCTGTACCGTGTGATAACCCTGATATACGAATTAATTCATCAAATGTAGTTGGCTTTGTATCTACTAACATACCTCTTACAAATTTAGTTCCAAATTCTGGTATTCCATAACTCCCAACCTTACTATTAATTTGTTCTGGTGTAACTCCTAATGCTTCTGTCGACCTAAAAATGCTCATGGTTTCCTTATCATCTAATGGCACTTTTGTTGGGTCTATACCTGTTATATCAAATAACATTCTAATCATAGTAGGGTCATCGTGCCCTAGTATATCTAATTTTAATAAATTTTGGTCTATTGAGTGATAATCAAAATGTGTTGTTACAATATCTGAATTTGGGTCATCTGCTGGATGCTGTACAGGGGTGAATTCATATATTTCTCTACCTTTTGGAACAACTATTATACCTCCTGGATGCTGACCTGTTGTTCTTTTTATTCCTGTACATCCTGTTGATATTCTTGCAACTTCTGCATTATTTACAGGTATATGCCTTTCTTCATAATATTTTTTTACATATCCAAAAGCCGTTTTTTCTGCGACTGTACCTACTGTTCCTGCTTTAAATGTTGTTCCTTTTCCAAAAATTACTTCTG
>CANOPV010000124.1 GCA_947568605.1 uncultured Clostridium sp. | reverse complement strand
TTATTTAATATAATTTGCAATTTTGTGAATTTTTCTTCTGTTGAAATTTCTTGTTTAAATAAATTTACTATTTCTTTGTGTTCTAATAAATTGATATATATGTTCTTTTTAAATTCTTTTTCACAAAATTTTTTTATTATATATGTCTTTCCTACCTGTCTTGCTCCAATTATCATTAATGGTGTATATATATTTTCATTTTTCCATTTTAATAATTTTTCGTATATCTTTCTTTTCATAAAATATCCTCCATATTTTTAATCTTATAAAATATTATATCATAAAAAATTAAATACTTCAACATATTTTTGGAGTAATATATACTTTTATTTTACATTTTTTTGGATAAATATATAATATGATATTACACTTTTTAGGATGAATATTTTTTATTATGTACTATGTCAAGAGAGTAGACACTCAAAAAAATATTTTTTATTAAGATATTTTGTAATATAAATAAAAAATAAGGATTTTAATAAATATAAATGTAATATTTCAATTGTTTTATTATATACAAATAACTATTTCTTTTAATTTATATTATTTGTTTTATATGATTTATATAATATTTATTGTTTTTTATATATACTTCTATTACATCTATTCTTATATATCTTTTTTCTAGTTTTCTTATATATAGGTAATATTCGGCTGCTTTATATATGTGTTTTCTTTTATTTTCGTGTACTGCTTCTATTGGTTTTCCATATTCTAAGCATTTTCTTGTTTTTACTTCTATTATAACTATTTCTTGTTTATCTAATGCTATAATGTCTATTTCTCCTTGTCTACATTCAAAGTTTCTTTCTATTATTTTATATCCTTGTTTTTCTAAGTATTTGACTGCTAATTCTTCTCCTAATCTTCCTGTTATATGTCTTTCATACATTAAA
Source organism: uncultured Clostridium sp. (assembly GCA_947568605.1). GTDB lineage: Bacteria > Bacillota > Clostridia > TANB77 > CAG-508 > CANRES01. The sequence goes on along the minus strand of CANOPV010000124.1, from coordinate 3,202 downwards.
TCATTTTCTCCTTTTATAATAATTTTTATTGTTTATATATGCAATTCTTCGTTAAAATTATTTTTTTAATTAGATTAAATATTCAATTCTTCGCTAAAATATTTAAAAATATGCTTTTGGCTCCAATCGCTACGCTTTGCTTCGCGAAGTTGTCGCACGCAAAAACATATTTTTAAATACTTTTTAACTCGAATTTCATTAAATAAGATGTTAAAAAATAATTTTTTAACTCGAATTACAGGTTAAAACACTGTAATATCTTTTCAATTAATTTAATTCAAGTTAAAGAATAAAAAAGGAAATTATAATTTAATGTATGAATTGCCTGCTACCCTTTTTGTTAGACCATCCATTTCCATAAATAATAATTTAGAATTTACTTCACTTATTGCTAGTTTTAGTTTTTTACATATTTCATTAGAATTTATTGGCGTATCTGATAAAATATCATATATTTTTTTATATTCTTTATTTACTTTCTTTTGCATATTTTCTTTTACTTGTATTTCAGTTATATCTTCATCATATTGAATAATTGGTATATTGCATTCTGATAAAATATCTTCAATATTTGTGGCGAGTTTCGCTCCTTTTTTTAATAATTCATTTGTTCCTACTCCTTTGTTATTATCTAAACTGTTTGGTATGCAAAATACTGGTTTTCCTTGTTCTTCTGTATATCTTGCAGTTATTGTTGTTCCGCTTCTTGCTTCTGCTTCTATAATTAGAGTCGCTATACTTAACCCACTAACAATTCTATTTCTTTTTCTAAATTTTTCTGAACTTGGCTCCATAACTGGTGCATATTCTGATACTATTGCTCCTCCTGTATCTATAATTTTTTTTAATAAATCTGTGTTTTCTTTTGGATATATATTATTAAATCCACATCCTAATACTGCTATTGTTTCTCCATTTTGTGATATACATCCTTTATGTGCATACGAATCTATTCCAATTGCCATTCCACTCGTTATTACTAAACCTTGTTTTGTTAACTTTTCAGAAAATTTAAAGGCTTCTATTTCTCCATAATGTGTACAGTTTCTTGAACCTACTATTGCTATACTTTTTTTATTTAAAATTTTTTCATTTCCTAATATATATAATTTTTTTGGTGGATTTTCTATTTTTTTTAATTGCTTTGGATATTCTTTATCTTCTATTTTTATAATTTTCATTTTTTTATCTTTTCCTCCTAATACACAAATCTGGTAAATGGGCACGGTACCCCGTGCTCCTACATATATAATTAGAATTTCATATAAATTTATGTTTTCCAATATTTTCGGTCTAGACTACGGTATTGTATTGCTTCTGCTAAATGATTTACATCAATTTCTTCTTTTCCATCTAAATCCGCTATTGTTCTTGATACTTTTAAAATTCTTCCATAAGCTCTTGCACTTAACCCTAATTTTTCAAATGAATTTTGTAGTATTTGCTTTCCCTTTTTATCTAGTTTACAATATTTATCTATTAGTTTTGGTGTTAGTTCTGCATTGGAAAATATATTGTATTGCTTATATCTTTCAAATTGAATTTTTCGTGCTTTATTTATTCTTTTTCTTATTTCTTCTGAACTTTCTGTTTTTTCTTCTGAATCTAGTTTTTGATATTTTACTGGTGTTACTTCTATTTGTATATCTATTCTATCTAATAATGGTCCACTTATTTTTCCTATATATCTTGTAATTGCTTGTTCTGAACAGGTACATTCTTTTTCTTTTGAACCATAATATCCACAAGGGCACGGATTCATTGATGCAATTAGCATAAAGTTTGATGGATATGTTAGTGTTGCATTTACTCTACTTATTGTTATGTTTCTATCTTCTAGTGGTCCTCTTAATACTTCTAATGTGTTTTTATTGAATTCTGGTAATTCATCAAGAAATAGTACTCCATAATGTGCTAAACTAATTTCACCTGGTTTTGGTATTTTTCCCCCTCCTACTAATGATACTCCTGATACTGTATGGTGTGGGGCTCTAAATGGTCTTGTTGTAATTATTGGCATATTACTTGGTAATACTCCTGCTACACTATGTATTTTTGTTATTTCTAATGATTCTTCAAAACTTAAATCTGGTAATATTGTTGGTATTCTTTTTGCCATCATTGTTTTTCCGTGAGCCTGGACTTCCTATTAATAGACAATTATGTCCTCCTGCTGCTGATACTTCTAATGCTCTTTTTATATTTTCTTGTCCTTTTACTTCTGAGAAGTCTATATTATATGTATTATTTATTTCAAACAGTTTTTTTAAATCTATTTCTTCTTTTTCTATTTGTTTTTTATTATTTAAATAGTCTATTACTTGTTTTAGATTCTCTACTCCTATAATTTCTAAACCTTTTACTATTGCTGCTTCTTTTGCATTTTCTTTTGGTAATATTACTTTTTTTATTCCTAAATTTAATGCTTCTATACACATTGGTAATATTCCATTTACTTTGTTTATTCCACCATCTAATGATAATTCTCCAATAAGTACTACATTTTCTAATTTTTTATTATTAATTTCTTCGTTTGCTAATAAAATGCCTATTGCTATTGGTAAATCAAAAAGTGAACCTTCTTTTTTCGTGTCTGCTGGTGCTAAGTTTATTATAATTCTTCTACTTTGCAAGTCTATTTCACTATTTTTTATTGCTGTTTTTACTCTTTCTTTTGATTCTTTTACACTAGTATCTGGCAACCCTACTACTTCCCAACAGGGTAGACCTCCGCTTACATCTACTTGTACGTCTATTAAGTAGCCTTTTAAGCCGTGTAAAGACATACTTTTTACTCTTGATAACATTTTTTATCATTTCCTTTCAAAATTTTTATATTTTTTAATTTTAATTGATAATTTTAGGCTGAATTGCCATAAGTTTTATTTTGCATATTTCTAAGTTGTAATAAATGATTTTTTATGTCAAATATTTAAGATCAAAAGTTTATTTGGTATATTTCTAAGTTGTAATTTTGGTTTTTAATTTTTTATATTATTTTTTATTTCTTCTATTTCTTTTTTAGTTAATTCAGTTGCTTCTATAATTACATTTATTGGTAATTGCATTTTTAACATTTTTTTAGCAATCTCTATTGCTTCTTCTTTTTTTCCTTCACTTTTACCTTTTTCTATTCCTTTTTCTATCCCCTCTTTTATCCCATTTTCTTTTGCATAGTTTATTTTCATATTTTCTAACATTT
>CANOPV010000123.1 GCA_947568605.1 uncultured Clostridium sp. | reverse complement strand
GGTTCGAGAGCATTTTGCTCACTTACTAAAACAATTATATCAAAATTATGTAAAAATGTCAACATTTACAACATACATACAGAAATTTTATGCTAAATTTAAAAATGCAGAGAAATGTAGGGGAGAAATCGGTAAGGAATACCCGTAAGACGCGACCAAATTTCGCCCTAAACAAAAATTATGTAGAAATTAAATTTAAAAAAATTAAAAATTTTTTAAAAAAGTATTGCAAAATCCCAAAACTTATATTAAAATGATAGTGAAGTGGTGAAAAGTGGTAGAAAGTGTCACGAAATGAAACGAGGTGAAAGAAGTGTTTATTGGTGAATATGAGCATACATTAGACGCAAAAGGCAGAGTAATAATGCCAGTCAAATTGAGAGAAGAAATTGGAGAAAAATTTATAGTAACAAAAGGTCAAGAAGGGTGTCTATTCGCATATTCACAAAATGAATGGAAAAACTTCGAAGAAAAAATAAGAACACTACCTTCATATACAAACAGAAACGCAAGAGACTTCATAAGATACTTCTTAGCAGGAGCAGTAGAATGCGAGCTAGACAAACAAGGAAGATTCTTAATTCCAAGTAATCTAAGAAAACACGCAATGTTAGAAAAAGAAGTAGTTATAGTTGGAGTAGGAAATAAAATAGAAATTTGGGATAAACAAGAATGGGAATTATGTGGAAACATTTCAGCAGATGAAGTGGCTGAAAATCTTGCAGATTTAGGTATATAACTTGTAAAAAAGTTTATATAAAATACAAAAGAAAAATCATAAGGGCACGGAGTACCGTGTATAGAAAAACAAAAGATATTAGAAAACAAAAGATATTAGAAAACAAAAGAAAAAAATGTAGGGGCACGGAGCACCGTGCCCAGCAGAAACAAAAGAAATAAAAAAACCAAAGAAAATCGTAGGGGCACGGGGCACCGTGCCCTTTATACCAACATATAAAGGATAAATATATGGAAAAAATAGAATTTAAACATAACCCAGTATTATTAAACGAATGTATAGAAGCACTAAATATAAAACCAGAAGGCATATACATAGACGGAACATTAGGAGGAGCAGGGCACAGCAGTAAAATAATAGAAAGACTATCTGCAAAAGGTTTATTAATAGGAATAGACAAAGACGAAGAAGCATTAAAAACAGCAAAAAACAAATTAAAAAAATACACAAATGTAAAATACATATATGGAAACCACGATGACATAAAAGAAATATTAGAAAATTTGAGAATACAAGAAGTAGACGGAATTCTCTTAGACTTAGGAGTATCATCATACCAAATAGATGCAAAATCAAGAGGATTTAGTTATATAGAAAATTCTGAATTAGATATGAGAATGGATGTAAATCAAGAATTAACAGCAAAAACAGTAGTAAACACATATTCAGAAGAAAAATTAGCAGATATAATATTTACTTATGGAGAAGAAAAATTTGCAAAAAAAATTGCAAAAAACATAGTTGAATATAGAAAAAATAAACAAATAGAAACAACATTAGAATTAGTACAAATCATAGAAAAAAGCATACCCGGCTTTGCAAAAAATAATGGGCATCCTGCAAAAAGAACATTTCAAGCAATTAGAATAGAAGTAAATAATGAAATAGAACCATTATACAATACAGTTATGAATTGCATTAAATGCTTAAAAAATGGTGGAAGACTATGTATAATAACATTTCACTCATTAGAAGATAGAGCAGTAAAAAACGCATATACAGATGCAGTAGGAAAATGTACTTGCCCAAGCGATTTACCATATTGTATATGTAATAATAATTCATTAGGAACAATAATAAACAAAAAACCAATAACAGCAAGTGAGCAAGAAATAAAAGAAAATTCAAGATCCAAAAGTGCAAAATTAAGAATATTTGAAAAAAGAATAAGTAAAAACTGTTAAATATTTCTAGCGAAGCGAAAAAACAAATGATAGGAGGTGAATAACTTATGGCATATAATAATAAATATCAATATGAAACCAGTCCAAGAAAATTACAACCAGAATATGAACCAATAAAAAAGAAATACCCTAAAAAAAGCACATTAAAAAAGAAAAAAGTATCAAGCAAAAAGCAAAAAAAAGAAAAACTAAAACACAAAAAAGCAACAATGTATGTAACAATAGGATTTTTATTATTATTTACTATAAGTTATAGAAATGCACTAATATCACAAAACTATTCAGACATAAAAACAAAAGAATCAGAATTATTAGCAATGCAAAAAGAAAATGACCAATTAGAAATAAGCATTGAAACAAGTTTAAATTTACAAAACATAGAAAAATCTGCACACGAAATGTTAGGAATGCAAAAAGTCTCAAATGCACAAACAGTATATGTAGAATTACCAAGAGAAGACTATATAGAACCTGCAACAGAAGAAATTGAAAACACAAAAGAAGATAACTGGTTAACTGAAATCTGGAATATGATTTTAGAACATATAAAATAAAAAATAGCACATTCAAATTAGAATGTGCTACTTTAATTCTTAAAAGTTCTCAAATTCGCTTGCAAACCAGTCGTAGAATTCTTCTGAATTATTATATTTTTTCCACAGGGCTTGTTGCCATATAGATTTTCCTTTCGCAATTTAAGAATTGTTTAAAATATTTTCTTTTGAAAATACATATATATTATACTAGACTATAGTAAAAAAAGCAAATTTATAAAAATCAATTGACAATAACCGACAAAAAATTGTATTATATATGAGGGGATTATATGAGAAAAAATAAAATTAATAAATTTATAATAAGTATAATAATATCAACAATATTATTATTTTCAGTTAAAGGCTATGTATCAGCAGATGTAGGAAGTTTTGAAAGTTATGATTCAGGAAGTAGTTGGGACAGTTCAGACAGTTGGGGAAGTTCAAGCAGTTGGGACTGGGACGATGACGATTATGATTACGATTATGGAGATGGTTTACGGTTTATTATTTTTTAGTGGAGGAAACCTAGGTTGGATATTCATTATAATATTACTATTTGTAATTATTCCAATATTAAAGAAAAATATGAAAAATAATAAACAAAGATTACATCAAATATATAATAATACACAACCACAACCAAAGCCAGATAGTAAAGAAGTGTTAAGAAAAATACAAGCAATAGATCCAATGTTTAGTGAAGAAGAATTTATAGCCTGGTCAAAAGACTTATTCATAAAATTACAAAATCAATGGATGGCAAGAGAATGGGAAGAAATAAGACACTTTGAAACAAACGAATTATTTGAACAACATAAAAATCAAATACAAGGATATATAGACAAAAGGCAAATAAATATGTTAGAAAGAATATGTGTAAACTATGCAGACTTATACGGATTTAAGCAAGTTGGAGATAAAGACATATTAGAAATAGCATTAAACTCATCTATGATAGACTATATAATAGATGAAGACACTAAAAAAGTATTAATGGGAGACACAGTAACAAGAAGAACACGAACATACAAACTAACATTTATACGAAAAACTGGAATAACAACAAAACCAGGAGAAAATAAAGTAAACACAACAAACTGTCCAAACTGTGGAGCACCAACGGAAATTTCATCATCAGGAAAATGCAAATACTGTGGAAGTGTAATAACAACAGGAGAATTCGATTGGGTATTATCAAACCTAGAACCATTAAGATAAAATTAAAATGATATATAATATAGAATTTCAATATGTAGGGGCACGGGGTACCGTGCCCAATTCTACATTGTTGAATTCATTCAACAAAAGATATATTATAAAAAATAAATATAAAGATAGAAGATATAACCAACATCTTCTATTTTTTTTATTTTAGAATATAAATTATACAGGAGAGTGAAGAAATGAGTGATATAAACAGAAAAAGAAGAATAAGAAACGAATTATACATTATATTAATAATATTAACATTATTAATAATAAAAATAGGCTGGATACAATTTGTACAAGGAGAAGAACTAAAAACACTAGCCTATCAACAACAATCATTAGATAGAAAAATAAGCCCAAAAAGAGGAACAATATACGATTCTGAAGGAACAATAATAGCAGTAAGTGCAACAGTAAACACAGTAACAGTTAATCCAACAAATATAAGTAATGAAAACAAAGAAAAAGTAGCAAAAG
>CANOPV010000122.1 GCA_947568605.1 uncultured Clostridium sp. | reverse complement strand
ATATGCACATTTAGATACAAGTAGTGTAAATGATGTTGGAAAAGTAATAACAAGTGTATTTAGCACAAAAAAAGAAGCAGTTACTGCTTAAAAACTACTTCAACTAAAATATGTACTTTTAAACTGAAAATATAAAAATTAAATTTTTTAGATGTTTTTTTAGATGTAACCTAAAATTTTAATTTTTATAGTACAAAATAGTGTTTGGTGGCTTCTAGTGGAATCGAACCACTGACACGGAGATTTTCAGTCTCCTGCTCTACCAACTGAGCTAAGAAGCCATAAATTTGCACCAAAGATTTTCAGTCGTCCGTGCTTCAAAGGCTAAACCCTAATAAAAAATATATATTATTTATAATTAATTCTTTATAACCCCCAGTCATCTTCGATGACAGCCCCCTTATTTAAGGGGGCCAAGATTTCAGCAAATTCTTTGAAGAGCGGACGATTAAAATCGCCCCTACATTTCTTTACTGTTTTTATTTAATATTCTAGGGAATATACAATTTTTTAGAAATCCTATTAAGATTTATTACGGGAATCGCTTGCATTTTGCATAAAAAATGATATAATGTTGGTATGTCTAGTTTAGACAAATAATTTAAGAAGGTGTTTATATGATTTTTGAAAGCAAATTCATTTTACGGACAGACGATGGAGACAAAATTGGGCTTTATGACAGTTATGAACGACAGAAGAATGGCGTAACTTTCGTTTATATCAAAAGCAAAGGCTGGGGCGTTGTGAATAAAGAGGGAAAGGAAACTATTTCTCCTTCTCTTAAACACATTGACAACTATGTAAACGGGTATGCTGTTTTCGAAACGCACAAATGCCTCACAGGTACAATAGGTGAAGACGGAAATGTCGTTATTCAGCCTATTTTCAGACATATTTATAATTTCAATAAAAATGGTATTGCGATTGTTGACTATGACGATGATATTTGCAACTTGATTAATACTTCTGGTAAGACATTATTTTCTACAAACTATCCTGACATCATCGGACTTGACAATGGTTTCTTCAAGGTTTTTGATGGTAAACTTTATGCTCTTGCAAGTCCTGACGGCAAAATCATAACTCCGTTTAGGTATAAGGAAATTTACAAATGTACTAACGATTTATTCTATGGTGCTTTGGATAAGGGCGGAGTAGTAATCAATGTAGAAGGTAAGGAAATTACTGCTGAACACAATTTTATTCGTATAACGCCAAATGGTCTTATTTTTACTTTTGATAATGATAAGACTTTGACAATATTCGATAAGACTGGCTCTACTATATTTGTAAGAGAAAATGTCATAGCAAAAGACTATTTCAAATCACTTAATAACCTTACCAAATTTTTCGAAAACTATCCGAATGCAACTGTAACTGACGGTAAATTAACTGTTCCTTGGGAACATTTTGGCATCTAACACCTAACCCCGAAATCTCTAATATAGAGATTTCGGGGGTTTTTATTTAATATAATTTGTTTAAAACCTCCAGTCGTGCAAAGCACTCTTAGCCCTCTTAAATAAAAGGGCACAGTACCCCGTGCACCTACATATATTTTCGAATTTTAACATATTTTAAGGCGTGATTTACATCACGCCTTTATTTATTATGTATAATTTTATTATAATACGTATTTTTTGATTAATGCTATTCCTATTACCATTGTTAATAGTATTGTTGTTCCTAATATATAGTATATTCTTGTTTCTCCTGTTTGTGGTGATAAGATTACTGGTGCATCGTCTATATCGTCTTCACCTGGCTTTTTGTTGTCTGGTGTTGAGTCTATATCTGGTGTATGGCTATCATTATAATCTTTACTTATTTCTGCTATATTTGTTTTTAATCCCATATTGTTTGCATCATTTATCCAAGTTAATATTATTTCTACTGTGCTACTTTCTCCTGGCATTAATAATACATCTGCTAATTGGTCTGTTGCTACTACTCCGTCTTCTCTTACATACCAATTTGGGTTATCTTCTTTTATAAATTCTAGTCCTTCTGGTATGTAGTCTGTTACTTCTTTTGCATATCCTGCAATTTCTCCCTCGTTTGTTACTTTTATTTTAAACTTGAATTTTACATTTACTTTTTTTATGTTCTTTTCTTTTATTTCTACTTTAACAACTGGTTCTGGGTTTTCTTCTCCTGTATGTCCTGTTTCTGTTACTGTTGTTTTTCCATCTACTGTTACTATTGCTTGTGTTACCCATTTTAATAATGATAAATCAAAGTATTTTACATATATAAATTCTTTATCTATGTCGTCTTCGTCTTCTTTTTCATTTCCTGGTGTTGAGTCTATATCTTCTACTGGTCTTCCGTCTTCGTCTTCATCTTCTGATATTTCTGCTGTATTTATTATTATTCTATCAGATGTATTTGGTTCTGTTACTTTGAATGCAACTTTAATGTCTCTATAATCTGGATTATATGGCTCTTCTGTACTTATTGCTTTGTCTTCATCAAATGCTTTTATTAGATTATCTCGGTTTTCCTTTTCTCCTGCTTCTTTTGATAGATATTCTGTTACTATTATACCTGATTCTTTTGCTTTTTCTGCATCTTTTTCGTCTTTTACCTCAATATATCTTCTGTCTCCATATTTATAATCTAAATACATTCCTTCTTCTTGTGCTTCATAATACATTTTCCATCCATATTCTTTATTTATTTCGTGGTCTGGTAAAAATTCTAGTCCTTCTGGAATGTCATCCACTACTTCTTTTGCATATCCTGCAACTCTACCTTCGTTAAATATTCTTATTGTATATATTACTACATTACCGTTTTCTACTCTTACTGGCTCTTTTGTATGGTTATATGTTATTTTTCCATTTTCATAACTTAATTCTGGATATCTGTTATTGTATTTTATATCGTCTACTTCTGTTATGAATTTTCTTAATGCTAGGTCAAAGTATAATAATTTTACGTGTTCATAGTCTATGTCGTCTTCATTGTCTCCATCAAAGTCATATTCTTCATCTCTGTTTGGTATAGAGTCTATGTCTTCTACTGGATTTCCGTCTTTGTCTTCATCTTCTGAAATTTGTGCTACATTTACTAATATTTTTTCTGATGTGTTAGGTTCTATTACTTTGAATACTACTTCAATTTCTTTATAGTCTGGGTTAAATGGTTTTACTTCACTTATTGGAGCGTCTTTTTGATATGCTTTTATTAAGTTATCTCTATTTGCTTTTTCTCCTACGTCTTTTGATAAATAATCTGTTGTTATTATTTTTGCTTTTGATACATCATCTACTTCGTTTCCATTTTCGTCTCTCATTATCCAACGATATTGTTTGTTTATTGAGTTTGCTGGTAAGAATTCTAATCCTTCTGGTAAGTCGTCTGTAATTTCTTTTGCATATCCGTCTATTTCACCTTCATTATATATTCTTATTGTATATGTTATGTAATCTCCTGTTTGTACTCCTAATGGTGCAGGTGTTAGACTATATGATAATGTTTTGTCTGATTTTTTTGTAACTGTTGGTATTCTATCTGTTATGTTTGTATCATTTACTTCTGTTATGAATTTTTTTAATGCTAAATCAAATATTTGTATTTCTAATTTTTCAAAGTCGTCATCGTCTTCTTGTCCTTTGAAATAACTTTCTGGATTTTTTGGATCTAAGTTTTTATTATCTGTATGTCCTATATATTCAGGTAATTCAGCATCTGTTGGTAATTTTCCATTATTATCTATATTATCTGTTAAGCTTTCTGATGTTGAGTCTCTATCTGTTTTTATAATGTTTCCACTTACATCTGTCATTCCTGTAATTTCTGCTATGTTTGTTACTTTTTTATCTGATACTGCATTTGATTTTACTTTACATTTTACTTGTACATCTATATATGATAATGTGTCTCCTCCATCAAATTTTGTTAATAGAGTATTTGCTCTATTTATTTTTGTCAATGTGCTGTATGTGTCTGTGTGTTCTTTTGATGTTACTGTTGTTTTTATTCTTCTTCCATTACTATTTGGAACTACTTCCCATAAATAGTTTGTATTAAATTCTGCTGCTTCTTTTTCTGCATTTGTTTTTGCTGTTTCTTGTGTTATAAATTCTAAGTATTCTGGTAAAAAGTCTGTTATTTCTGATACATATCCGTCTATGTCTCCTTCGTTATATACTCT
>CANOPV010000121.1 GCA_947568605.1 uncultured Clostridium sp. | reverse complement strand
TCTGTTTTATTGTTTATGTTTGTTTGATTATTTTCATTATTAATATCTGTTTTTGTTGTTTCATCATTTTCTGTTTTTGAGTTTTTGATATTATTTTCAGTTGTTGAATCTACTTTATTGTTTATATTTGTGTTTGTTACTTCATTAGTAATGTTTTTATTTGTTATCTCCTCTGTAATTATTATATTTTCTTCTTTGTTATAAATATTTTGTATATTTTCTTCTGCATTATTAATTGTTAGATTAATAATTTTGTTAAAATCCATTTTTAATTCTATTTGCTTTTTATATACATTATACCCCTCTTCTGTTGCAATTTGTTCTATATAATAAGTTCCAGGTAATAAATGCTCAATAAATATTTTTCCTTGTTCATTTGTTGTTAATGTAGATATTTTTTCTTTATTAGAATTTAATAAATTTACTATTGAATTTTCAATTCCTATTTTTGTATCTAATTCTTGTATTGTTATATTTACTGATGTTAAGTTTTCTTGATAAGTTTGTGAAAAACTTACAGCTTCTTTTTCATATTCTGGGGCTGTCATTACATAAGCATTATATGGTGATGTTCCTAAATATATTGGCATTTTTTTAGCATCTGTTGTTATTTTTATTTCAAATTCTCCACTATCATTTAGTTTACTCATAGGCAATATAATTTTAAATTTTTCTTGTTTATTAAATTCTGTTTTTTCAATATTATTTTCATCTACAATAATTGCATTATCATAATTTAATATTTCTACTTTATATGTGTCTATATTATAGTTTGTTTCTACACTATAAGTTCTATATAAATTTTGATTATTTATTTGCCAATCATTTTGTTCTTTTTTTAATTTTAAAACACAATTTTTATCAGATTTTACTTTATTATTTTCAGCATTTTCTAGTATTCTTAAAAAGGCATCATATATTCTTTTAGATGAAGCATTTCCTTCGAAATATGAATAATCACTTGGTGTATGTCCACAGTGTGCACAATATATTGCTACTTGTGTTGCAGTGTATGCTTCTTCATAAGTAGTACAACCTAATTCTTCTATTGTTTTATATGGATAACCATTTGCTACTACTTTCCATAAAAAACAGTTTTCATCAATTAATTCTTCATCATAGGGATTATTATAACCATAAGTTGGGAATAGTGCATTATAAGCAGGATATTCTTTTCCTTCATTTTTATATACATCAAAAATTGTTAAAAACCATCCTCCTTTATATAATAATTGATTCTCACTGCTTCCTATACTATATATATTTATCTCTCCACTTAATCTAACTGCTTTACTTATTGGTGCTATATTTGCAAATAGTGTAATTAGTACTAATGTACATATAATTATTTTTTTATTTAATTTTTTTGTTTTATTAAACATTTTTTATACCTCTCTTTTCATTATTTTATTTCTTTTGCTTGAATACATAGTCTATATTCAGGCTCGTTTTCTACACAAGTTATTAGTGTTATTTTATTTTCATTAGAATTATCTATATATGATAAGTCTGTTTCTTTTATTATTGTAATATTACTTACTGTGTATGTTTTTTTGATATTTCCAAATTGATATGTAATGACATCATTTAATAATAACTTTTTTAAGTTTTCAAAAAAATTCTTTTCGTAACCCCTATTATGTGCTGCTAAACATACATTACCTTTTACAGTAGGAGTTTCTTCAAAATGTCCAACTGATTTATTTAATATTTCTTCTGTTGTTCCTTCTTTTATTTGTGCCACTAAGTCTATTGATGGTATTGAAATATACCAATCAGATGGGTATGCAATAGGAACTGGTTTTGGTTCTTGAATTGGTTTTGGTAGATTTTCTTCTATTGTATTATTAATTATATCGTTACTAATGTTATTACTAAATGTTTCATTTATCACTATTTCTTCATTTGAATTTTCTTTTGAAGTTTCTTGTGTATTTTGAATTTGATTTTGATTTAGAATTTTTTCGATATTACTTTGGATTTGAAATTGATAAATATTTATTAATACAAAAATAAGTACTACTAAGGCCAAAGTAATAACATCAATGTATTTTTTAGTATACATACATCTTTTTCACCTGCCTTTTTTAGATATTTAGTTTTCTTTTTTCGGATTTTAATAGATTTAAAATTCTTTGAAAAAAAATTGTTTTAGATTTAAAATTGCAATTTTAAAATTAATCTGTAAATATAATACTACAAAAATTTTGATTTGTAAAGAACTTTTCATCGACATAATTCGACATACTTAATCAATATAGGTTATTTTACAATAAAATTACTTAGATATAAACAATTTTATTGTAAAATAATTAAATATTTTTTATATTTTTCTTTTGGGCACGGTACCCAGTGCCCCTACATTTCTCTATATTTTTTATTTTGCATTTTTAGGACAATTCGAGTTAAAGAATTACTTTTTTAACATTTTATTTAATGAAATTCGAGCTAAAAGGTATTTAAAAATTGCTTTTGCGTGCGACAACTTCGCGAAGCGATTGGAGCCAAAAGCATATTTTTAAATATTTTAGCGAAGAATTGAATATTTAATCTAATTAAAAAAATAATTTTAATGAAGAATTGTATAGTATATTCTGTTTATATTTTATACAAATTAAATTATATTGTCAATTAATTTTTTAATTTGAAATATAATGTAATATTTCGAAATTTAAAATACAAAATCTAAATTTTTCTATTATATATTTTACTTCTTATTTTATATCTTCTATTTTCATTAATTACTAATATCCATAAATATATAACAATAAATAGTATTGCTATGTTTTTGAAGTAATATATTGCAATGCTTGATATAATTGTTACAAGTATCATTACAATATTTTGTATTTGATTTGTGTATTTTATTGAATTTATTATGCCATATTTTATTTTTATAATTTGTTTTAATATTCTTCCTCCATCTAATGGATATATTGGTAATAAGTTAAATATGCAAATTATTATATTAGAATATATTATATTTAATCTTTTAATTTCATCTAAATTGAAATCAAAAAATATTAGAATTATTACAATTATCATATTTATAATTGGTCCTGAAAGTGCTATGATTATTTTTTTTATACTTAATAAATTGGCATTTTTTATTTTTATATTGTAATCATCTATTGGTATTTTAAATGAAATTGATACTCCCATTGGCATTATATTTATTTTTTCAGGTTTAAATTTTAATATTAAGCCTGCTACTAGATGTCCACATTCGTGTAATAAAGCAAATATCATTAAGAGTGCATATATTTCAATTTGTTTTGTTAAATAAAATAGTATGGCAAAAACAAAAATTTTTAAGTCTATTCTTATTTTCAAGTAATTCACCTCATTTTTACTAAATTAATTGTTAGAATTCACAGTAAGAGTAACTTAAAGTCCGCGCAGATGGTTCTAATATTTATTTTTTTAAGTTCTGCTTGAGGGAGGCTCCCCGAGTAGCAACGACCCTAGGCGAGTGGAGCAATTTTCGATTGCGACAGCAAAGAACAAGAAAAAAATAAATATTAACCACCGTTGCAGGACTTATAAAAATTTAAATGCTGTGAATTTTAAAAATTAATTTATACTATATGTTTTAAAATTCTAAAATTTCTCTTGGATTTATGTATTCTCCCTTATATATGATTTCAAAATGTAGATGTGGTCCTGTTACATTTCCTGTTGCACCTGATTTTGCAATTATATCTCCTTTGTTTACTTTGTCTCCAATTTTTACTAGTAATTCGTTGCAATGTGCATATAAAGTTACTAAATCTCCATTTTGAATTTTTATATATTTCCCATAACTACTTGATTCTGTTGCTAATATTACTTCTCCATCTATTGAAGCCATAACATCTGTTCCAGTTATTACTCCTATATCTATACCGTGATGATATGATGTTACAATATCTCCTTCTTCTTCTCTTGTCCCAAATTCAGACGAAATAAAACCACCATTTGCTGGTTTTATTATTGAATAATTATTTAAAATTTCTTGTGCAAGAGTTATTGTTTCTTTTGTATCTATCTCATTATTTGTTTCTTCTGAATTTGTTTCTTGTTTATTTTCATTATTTGCCTCTTCTTTATTTTCTTGTTGTATTTGTTTTGTTTCATTTTCTTCTATATTATTTTGCTCTGTAATATTTTGTTTTATAATGTTTTATAGAATAATCATAAGTGCAA
>CANOPV010000120.1 GCA_947568605.1 uncultured Clostridium sp. | reverse complement strand
TTGACAAATATATAATGGAATCCATTTATAAAAAAGTAAAAAATGAAACAGCAACAAATTTTGAAAAAAATGCATTATCTAAATATTATACAGTAATACATTTAAAAGATACACAATACTTAGAATATAAATATAGAAAACAAAAATTTTTATTAGAATTAGACTATCAAACAATAAATGCAAATGAAAAAGATAAATTATTAATTAGATATAAAAAATTCTATATATCAAAAATAGACACACTATATAAAGGAATATTAAAAAACTATTCAGTACAAATAGCAGACACAATAAAAACAAGTGTAAACAATAAAGAAGAAATATATAATAAAATATTTGAAACATTAGAAGAATATATAACACAAATATTACCAATAAAAATAGAAATAGATAAACAAAATACAAACAAAGAAGTAATAGAAGAATACGACAAATTTAATGCATATTTAGTAGGAAAGTTAGATAAAAAAGACCAGATAGAAAAAAATAAAATTTTATTAAGTATAAGTAGAAATTTATTTACACATAGTTTACCACTAGTAGTAGCAGAGCAATGTTATATAAAATTATTAAAAGAAGCAAGAAAAATAATACAAACAAGTCCAAATGAAAAGAAAAGGGAAATGGCATATAATACATTAATAGACTTAATAGAAGACTATAACATAAAATTATTATCAACAAAAATATATTGGAATAAACCATCTGAAAGAGATGAATATAAAAAATTTTGGGAAGAATATACAAATATCACTAAAACAGGGGGAGAAGAAGAAAAGAAAAATAAAGAAATACTATTCATCAAATATGATCTAAAAGCATTAAAAACTAAAAAAGAAAAATATAAAGAAATAATAAAATTACATAAAGAAAAATTAAAAGAATTAGGAGTAAGAAGAAAAATAAAAAATACTTATATAACACTTGGAGGAAAACTTATAAAAGGAAAGGAAAAAAAGAAATGCAAAGCGAAATCAAAGACAAAGCAGAAATAGAATTTTTAGACATACAAGAAAATGAAGAATACAAAAATTTAGTAAACTTAGTATTAAATAAATGCTTTGAAAAAGAAATAAAAAATCTTAATATATATATAAGTATAACACTAACAAATTCAGAAAATATTAGAAAATATAACAAAACATATAGAAATATAGATAAAAAAACAGATGTATTATCATTTCCAATGTTTGAAAAAGAAGAATTAGAACAAATAATAAACGATGAAAAAGCACAAATAAAAGATGTATTAGGAGATATAGTAATATCAATAGAGCAAGTTGAAGAACAAGCAAAAGAATATGGGCATTCATTTAAAAGAGAATTTGCATATATGTTAGTACACGGATTTTATCATTTAATGGGCTATGACCATATAAAAGATGAGGACAAGCAACAAATGCGAAAAAAAGAAGAAGAGATGTTAAATTTATTAAAAATTAATAGAGATATTATATAAACAATATATTTATATTTAATAATCTATGAAATTTCGAATGCGAACAGGCAAAATTGTTCAAAGAACCCCCAGTCATCTTCGATGACAGCCCCCTTAATAAAGGAGCCAAGATTAAGATATTCTTCGAAGAATGTGTAATTAAAACTGCCTCTACATTCTTGCCTCCCTTATTTAAGGAGGTGGCACAAAGTGCCAGAGGGTTCTTATTTCAATAAAATTATAATTAAAGAAAGATTAAATAAAAGGAGAAAAATGATGAAAGGAAATATAGGAATAAAAATTTTAATAATAATATTAATACTATTTATAATAGTAGCAGGAGCCCTATTAGCAATAAAGATAATGGATGAAAAATCTATATTAACAAACAATAAATTAGATGGAAAACAAGACGAAAACGATAATCAACAAGAACCAAATAAAGAACCAGAAAAACAAATACAAATATATTCAGGAAAAGAAAGACCAATAGCAGTAATGATAGATAACGTAGGACAAGCCTTACCGCAAGCAGGACTAAACGATGCATACATAGTATATCAAATCATTGCAGAAGGTGGATTAACAAGATATATGGCAGTATTTAAAGGAGTAAACTTAGAAAAAATAGGACCAGTAAGAAGTTCAAGACATTACTTCTTAGACTATGCAATGGAAAATGATGCAATATATGTACATTATGGATGGAGTCCACAAGCAGAAAAAGACATATCAAAATATAGAGTAAACAATATAAATGGAATAACAGCACCATCATCAACATTTTGGAGAGTAAAAGACAAACCATCTCCACATAACGCTGTAACAAGTACAGAGAAAATATTAAACCAAGCAAAAAATTTCGGATATAGAACAACATCAGACGAAAAAAGTGTATTAAACTATGTTACAGACGAAGTAAATTTAGAAGAAGATTCAGCAATAATTGCAACAGATGTAGTAATACCATATCCAAGTGAAAAAGCAGAATTCAAATATAATGAAGAAACATTAAGATATGAAAGATACACAAACGGAAAATTACAAAAAGACTGGACAACATCAGAAGTAGTAAGTACAAAAAATATAATAATAACTTATGCAAGCAATTCAAAATTACAAGATACAGAAAATAAAGATAGACAAGACTTAGATAATATTGGAGACTTAAAAGGATATTATATAACAAATGGAAAAGCAATAGAAATAGTATGTTCAAAATCATCAAGAACAGCAAAAACAATATATAAAGATTTAGAAGGAAATATAATAAACGTAAATGATGGAAACACATTTATAGAAATATGCCCAATAAATACAAAAGTAACATTTGAATAAGAGGTAAAATATTATGAAAGAAAATAAGATACCAAAAAAAATAAACAATATTATAAAAGAATTTGTAGATGGAGTTAATAAAATTTTAGAAGATAGAGTAAAAAAAGTTATTTTATATGGTTCGTATGCAAGGGGAGACTTTAATAATGATTCTGATATAGATATTATGATTTTAACTGATTTAACAGATGATGAATTGGCAAAATATAGAAGTGAAATATCTGACTTAGCCTATGAAATAGAATTTGATAACAATTTTGATATTACTTTATCTCCATTAATAAAAAATATGGATAGATTTAATTACTGGTTAGAAGTATTGCCATTTTATATAAATGTTCAAAAAGAAGGAGTGATTTTAAGTGAGTCCTAAAATATCAAAGAATTATCTAAACATAGGTTAGAACAAGCAAAAGAAAATATTGAAGAAGCAGAAGCATTATATAATATAAAGAAATTTAAAGGAGCCAATAATAGAGCATATTATTCAATATTTCATAGTATAAAAGCAGTTTTAGCATTAGAACCAATAGATTTTAAAAGACATAAAGATGTAATTGCATATTTTAATAAAAATTATATACACACTGAAATATTTCCGAAAACGATGGGAAGAAAAGTTTCAGAAGCAAATAGAATAAGAGAAGATAGTGATTATGACGATGAATTCGTTGTAAAACAAAAAGAAACAGAGCAACAAATAGAAACAGCAAAAGAAATTATAGATTTAGTAGAAAATTATATAAATAATAATTAAATAAGAAAGGAAAAAAATGTCAGAATTTAAATCAGGATTTGTTTCAATAATAGGAAGAACAAATGTAGGAAAATCTACATTAATAAATTCATTAGTAGGAGAAAAAGTCTCAATAATAACAAACAAACCACAAACTACAAGAACAGCAATAAAAGCAATAGTAAATAGACAAAACTCCCAAATAATATTTATAGACACACCAGGAATTCATAAACCAAAAACAAAATTAGGCGAAACTATGATAGAAACCACATTTGGAATAGTCTCTGATGTTGATGTGATATTATTTTTAATAGAAGCAACAAGTACTGAAATAGGAAAAGGAGACAAAATAATATTAGAAAAAATAAAAGAAGCAAATAAAAAAACAATATTAATAATAAATAAAATAGATTTAGTAAAAAAAGAAGAATTATTAAAATTAATAGAAATGTATTCAAAAGAATATAATTTTGAAGCGGTAATACCAATATCAGCATTAAAGCAAAAAAACATAGAAGATATATTAGAAGAAATAGAAAAAAATTTAAAAACAGGTCCTAAATATTATGATATAGACGAATATACAGACCAAACAGGTAGACAAATAGCAGAAGAAGTAATAAGAGAAAAAGCGTTAAAATTATTAAATGATGAGGTTCCACACGGTTTGTATGTTGAAGTAG
>CANOPV010000119.1 GCA_947568605.1 uncultured Clostridium sp. | reverse complement strand
GGCTAACCCCATTCTTTGTTTCATTCCTAATGAATATTTTCCTACTTTTTGGTCTGCTGCTTTTTCCATATCTACTAATTTTATTACTTCATCTATTCTTTCTTTTTTTACGTTTCTAATTCTTGCATATAATTTTAAATTGTCTCTTCCTGTCATATAATTATACATATCAGGATTTTCTACTATTCCACCGATATTTTCCATTGCTTTTTCAAAATGCTTTTTAATATCATTTCCATTTATTATAATATTTCCTTCATCTATTGATAGAAGTCCTAATGCCATTTTTATTGTTGTTGTTTTTCCTGCTCCATTTGGTCCTAGAAAACCATATATTTCTCCTTCTTTAACATCTAATGTTATGTTGTCTATTATTTTCTTTCTTCCGAAATATTTACTTACATTTTTTATTTCTAATACAGTATTACTCATTGTTACCTCCTATTTATACATTACTTCAAATCCAGAAGTAATATTTGAAAAACTATTTTCTGAATATTGTAAGTCTGAATATACAATTTTCCAAGTATTATCTACTTTTTGTAATGTTATTGTTTCTTGTTCTGTATCAAAAGAAGAATTTTTTGTTTCTTCTTTTTTCTCTGAATCTAGTCCATAATTTACTAATGTTTTAATATCTTTATTTACTTTTCCTTTAAATGTAACTGTAACTTGGTCTCCATCAAAAGAGTATGAATTTATTTTAAGTATTTCTCTTTCAAAGTTTGTTACTAAATTTTCAGAAGTAATTTGTTCTTCTAATTCTGATTGTAATATAGTTGTTTGTATTTCTATTGCTGAATTACTATCAATCATTTTTTCTTTTAAATTTTTTTGTACTTCTTCAACATATTTTTCTAGTTCTTCATCTGTTACTTTTTTATCTAGTTTTTGATATTCTTCTGGTAATATTACAGATTTGCTTGTTGTTTTAATAAATTCCTCACACGCTGTTTTGATATTTTCTTTTTCTTTTTTTCTTGTTATTTCAACATTAACAGAGTATATAGTTACTGCTGCTACTACTATTATTGTTAAAATTAGTCCTATGTTTAGTTTTTTTAAAATTCTCATAATTTTTCTTCCTTTCTTCTTTATTTATATATATTTCCTTTTTGTAAGGATAATATTTTTTTATAGTCTATGCTTCACCACGCAGGCGATTAAAATCGCCCCTACATTTCTCTACTATTTTTGTTTGTTATATTTTATTGAAAACCCCCAGTCATCTTCGATGACAGCCCCCTTATTAAAGGGACCAAGATTAAGCACATTCTTAAAAGAATGTGTAATTAAAATCGTCTCTACATTCTTGCCTCCCTTATCTAATGGAAGTGGCACGCAGTGCCAGAGGGTTTTTTATTTTTTCAAGTGCTTTTATTTATATATATTTCTAGTATATAAACCGCTGAAATTGTGTCTACTATATTTTTTTTATTTCTTTTATTTATATCTAGTAAATTCATTGTTTTATGTGCTGCCACAGTTGTTAATCTTTCATCTATTTCTATAATTTTTATTTTATTAAATTTGCATTTTAATTTATTTATAAATTTTTTTGTGATTTCTACCCTTTGACTTGAATCTCCATTTAAGTTAAAAGGCATACCTATTACAAATGTATCTATTTCATACTGCTCTAAAATTTCTTCTAATCGTTTTAATACTATTTTATCATTTCCATTATGATGAATAGTTTCTAGTCCTTGTGCAGTAATTCCTAGTGCATCTGAAATTGCTATACCTACTCTACTATCTCCGTAGTCTATTCCTAGTTTTCTCATATTATTCTTCATCTAATCCTATATAATTTTTTACCATTTTTTCTAAAAATTCGTCTCTTTCTATTTGTCTAATTAAGTTTCTTGCGTCATTATGGCTTGTTATATATGTTGGGTCTCCTGATAAGATATATCCTACTATTTGGTTTATTGGATTATATCCTTTTTCTACAAGTGCTTGATATACTTGTTTTAATATTTCTCTTGCTTTTAAATTTTTGTCTTTTTCTACTCTGAAATTCATTGTTTTATCAAAATCCATTTGTAAACTTCCTTTCAAATATATTTTATTTAAGGGCACAGTGGTGTCACGTCTCACGGGTATTCCCGCAAACGATGCCCCTACATTGATTTATTAATATTTATGTTTTGGGCACGGTGCCCCGTGCCCATACATATATTTTCAAATATTTTATATACATTATATATGGTTTATGTCGCTTTCTTCTTTATCTGCATTGTCTATGTATTCTTCAAGGCTTTTTGTTACATTTTCTAATGCTGTTCCTTTATAGTATTTTGATAGTGCAAAATTTAATTTTGGATGAATAATAATGTCTTCGTCTTCTGCTACTTTTTTCTTTCTTGTTTTTGTTGTTTCAGGCTTTATTTCTTTTACTACTTTTATGTCTAAGTTTTCTACCTCTTTTTTTATGTCCATTATAAATTCTACTACACTTTCTTCATCTACACCAGAAAATACTAAAACAAATTTAGGACCCATATATCTTACAAATATGTATTCATCTGATATACTATTTTTTATATATTCTGCTACTTGAATTACAGTTTGGTTTCCTGTTTCTCTATTATATTTTTTGTTTATTTCTTCAAGATTTATAATTCTAAACATTCCAACCGTTGATATTGTATGTCTATCTATAATTTGTCTTCCTTTTCCATATAAATATTCAGCAGAATTTAATTTAGTAAATAAGTCTTTTCTTTGTATTGTTTCTATTATACTTTGATATGAAACACTTTTAAATACTGATAATATGTTTTCTTTTACAACATCTAATAAAGTTGTATCAATTTTATCAAATGCGTGCATATCACTACTTTCAATTATCCAATATCCTATATATACATTATCAATATATAATGGGAAAAACATTGCTGACCTTGCTCTTCCAAATTCCATTTTTTGATATGGTAATCTTTCATTTTCATTATTTACTGTTACATATTTTGGTGTAGCAGTTGTTATGCTATCTTTAAAAATTTCTTCATTATGCAAATTTGTTAATGTATTCCAATGTTTTTCATCAACATTTGATGCTTTAACTACATAACTTGTTCCATCAAATACAACAATTGTAGAATATTTTATATTGTATTGTTCTATTAATATTTCGTTTATTCTTTTTACTTTTTCTTCTACTGTTGCTTGTTCTCCTATTGTACTCATAAAATCTTGCAAAACATTTAAACCTATTACTTTTTGATTAATATTATTAAATGTTTGCAATTTTTTGTATATTTTTATATTATAAGCAATTAGGGCTCCTATGATTATTACTAGTAATATTATTACAATTGTCACTGCTTTCACCTCTTTTAATATCTATTTTTCATCATATTTAATGTATTATTTGTATTTGATGAAAATGTATTTTTACCTCCATAATTATTTAGTGGACTATATTTATTGTTTAATAATGGATATACAACTCCTGCTAAGTTTTTTAAATTTGTTATAAATTCTTTTGGATATCTATTTATTGTAATTTCACAATTTACTATACCTTCTAAATATCTTGAATATACTTGTAAATCGAATGGTATTACATAAAATTTTATATTGTCTTTATTAAATAATTCTGTCATAAATGACATTGCAGGGTCATTGTAATATGCAAGTCCTCCAACAATTGCTTTTGGACTTAACGCTCTAACATCTTGTTCTTTATTTATAATAATTCTTAATTTTTCTGGTTTTAACACTCCTTTTGATTTTAAATCTCTTAAAAATGCTGTAAGTGGTTGAATTGTTAATATATCCATACTTTGTACTAAATATGTTTCTTGTGATTTTTCGAAATATCCTGGTTCTGTATCAAAATCGCAATCTATTAATACTATTGAATAATTTTTGGCTAATGTTGTTAATATATTTTCATAGTCTTGTAATTTTTCGTCTTCTCCTGGTAATGATGTATATACTGTTAAGTTTTTATTTACTTCTATACCTTCTGCTCTTCCCATTCTTAAATTTTCAAAACTAGCATAAGCTATTTTTCTTAAATCTTCTTCATTTTTAGTATATATGTAAAAAGAATTTTTATTTTTTGTAGCGTCTAATATTGCTGTTTTTATTCCCATATTTGAGAACATTTCTCCTAAGTTATTTACTAAGAATGATGTTCCATTTTTTGAAGTTCCTACAAATGTAATTATTTTTTTATCTCCTGTTAATAGAC
>CANOPV010000118.1 GCA_947568605.1 uncultured Clostridium sp. | reverse complement strand
CCTCTTAATTTATCTACTTTATCATATTCAATTTCTGGGAATATTAATTGTTCTTTAATTCCTATTGAATAATTTCCTCTTCCATCAAAAGAATTTGCTGAAACTCCTCTAAAATCTCTTACTCTTGGAAGAGCAACATTAAAGAATTTATATACAAATTCATACATTTTTGTTGATCTTAATGTAACTTTGCAACCAATGTTTACTCCTTCTCTTATTTTAAATGCTGCTATTGCTTTTTTAGCCTTAGTGATAACTGGTTTTTGACCTGTTATTAGACTTAAATCGTTCATTGCATTATCTAATGATTTTGGATTATCTTTAATATCTCCTAAACCTATATTTATAACTATTTTTTCAAGTTTTGGAACTTGCATTATAGATTTATAATTAAATTTCTTCATTAATGCTGGCACTACTTCTTTTTCATATTGTTCTCTCAATTTTTCCATAGTCTAATATAGACCTCCTTTCTTATTTCAATTTATTACCGCATCTTTTACAAATACGAATTTTTTCGTCTTTTTCAATTTCATAACCTATTCTTGTTGGTTTATTACATTTTGAACATACTATATTTACTTTGGAACTATGTATAGCACATTCAACTGGTATAATTCCACCTTCTTCACCTTGTTTTCTAGGTTTTGTATGTTTTTTTCTTATATTAACACCTTTAACAATTATTTTTTCTGTTTTTGGTATAACTTCTAAAACTTCTCCTGTTTTTCCTTTATCATTTCCTGATAAAACCATAACAGTATCGCCTTTTTTTATTTTCATTATAATTTTTCACCTCTTTTTATTATTATTGTATTATTGTATATGAAAAATCTTTGATTTTTTGTATACAAAAAGGTTAATTTACTTTTGGTAGTCCAAAATTAAAACATTTTATGACATAGGTGCGTCGAAATTTTTTATTTTTCTAACGCACAATCTTATAATACTTCTGGTGCTAATGAAAGTATTTTCATATACTCTCCATCTCTTAATTCTCTTGCTATTGGCCCAAATATACGAGTTCCTCTTGGTGTTTTATCATCACGAATAAGAACTGCTGCATTTTCATCAAATCTTATATATGAACCATCTGCACGTCTTACACTTTTCTTTGTTCTAACTATAACTGCTTTAACAACGTCACCTTTTTTTACAACGCCACCTGGTGTAGCACTTTTAACAGAAGCAACTATTATATCGCCTATTCCTGCATATTTTCTATAAGAACCACCTAAACATCTGATGCACATTATTTCTTTTGCACCAGTGTTATCGGCTACTTTTAATATAGTCTGTTGTTGTACCATATCTGGTTTCCTCCTATCTTTTTATTATTTTATTACTGCTTTTTCTATAATTTCAACTACTCTCCATCTCTTATCTTTTGAAAGAGGACGTGTTTCCATTACTTTTACTTTATCTCCAATACTGCATTTATTTTCTTCATCGTGTGCTTTTAATTTATAAGTTCTTTTTACGATTTTATTATAAACTTTATGTCTTACACTTTTTTCAACTGATACAACAACTGTTTTATCCATTTTGTTAGATGTTACTGTACCAATCATAACTTTACGAAGATTTCTTTCTTCCATAGAACTATTCTCCTTTCAATTCTCTTTGTCTTAATACTGTTTTTATTCTTGCTATGTCTTTTTTTACTTCTTTTATTTTCATTGGATTGTCTAGTCCATTTGTTGCTAAACTAAATCTCAATTTAAATAATTCTGTTTTTAATTCACTCAACTCTTTTTCTAGTTCTGGTGAAGACATTTCTACTATTTTATTTATCTTCATCACTATCACCACCTACTTCATTTTCTCTTATGACGAATTTAGTTTTTACTGGTAGTTTATTTGCTGCTAGTCTTAATGCTTCTCTTGCAATATCTTCTGGAACACCTTGTATTTCAAATAATATTCTTCCTGGTTTTACAACCGCTACCCAATATTCTGGTGCTCCTTTACCTTTACCCATACGAGTATCTGCTGGTTTTTTTGTTACTGGCTTATCTGCAAATATTTTTATCCAAACTTTTCCGCCTCTTTTTATATAACGAGTCATAGCAACACGGGCAGCTTCTATTTGATTTGTTGTTATCCAAGCAGCCTCTGTTGATTGTAATCCGAAATCACCATCTGTTACTTGATTTCCTCTCATTGCTTTTCCTCTATTTCTACCTTTTTGTTGTTTTCTATATTTTGTTCTTTTTGGTATTAATGGCATTATTTTTCTCCTCCTTCCAATTTTTCTTTTTTACTTGGAAGAATTTCACCTTTATATATCCAAACTTTTACTCCTATTTTTCCATAAGTAGTATTTGCTTCATAGAAACCATAGTCTATATCAGCTCTTAAAGTTTGTAGTGGAATAGTTCCTTCTTTGTAGAATTCAGTTCTTGCCATATCTGCCCCACCTAATCTACCAGATACAGAAGTTTTTATTCCAAGAGCACCTGCTTTCATTGCTTTTTGCATTGATTGTTTCATTGCTCTTCTAAAAGATATTCTTCTTTCTAATTGTGCACAGATATTTTCTGCAACTAATTGTGCATCTGTATCTATATTTTTTACCTCAATTATATTTAAGTTTACTTCTTTATTAATCATTTTTTGTAATTCTGTTTTTAAAGTTTCTGCTATTGCTCCACCTTTACCTATAACTAAGCCAGGTTTTGCAGCATATACATTTACTTTAACAAATTTAGCTGTTCTTTCTATTTCTATTTTAGAAATACCGCTAACAAATAATTTTTTCTTAACATATTCACGAATTTTATGGTCTTCCACTAAATAATCACTAAAATTTTTAGAATCAGCATACCATTTTGAACTCCAATCTTTAATTACGCCAACTCTTAAACCGTGTGGATGCATTTTTTGTCCCATTTTAAAATCCTCCTTTCTAAATTATTCCTTTTCCCTTAATATTATTGTTATATGACTTGTTCTTTTTCTTATTCTAACTGCTGAACCTTTTGCTGCTGGTCTTATTCTTTTTAATGTTGGACCTTGGTTTGCATATATTTCAGCAACATATAAGTTTTGACTGTTCATATTATGATTGTTTTCAGCGTTTGCGATTGCTGATTTTAACAATTTTTCTATTATTTCTGATGCTGCTTTTGGTGTGAACTTTACAATCGCCAAAGCCTCATTAACATTTTTACCTTTTATTAAATCTGCTACAATTTTAACTTTTCTTGCTGAAATTCTAGCATATTTAAGTGTTGCTTTGGCTTCTAATACTGTTAATTCTTCCACTTATTTTTCCTCCTTATTTTAAGTTGTTACTAAATTATTTTTTTACATTTGATGCTTTTTCTCCTGCGTGACCTTTAAATGTTCTTGTAGGAGCAAATTCACCTAATTTATGTCCTATCATTTCTTCTGTTATATAAACTGGTACGTGCTTTCTACCATCGTGTACTGCTATTGTGTGTCCAACCATTTGTGGATATATAGTAGATGCTCTTGACCAAGTTTTTAAAACTTCTTTTTTACCTTCTTCGTTCATTGCTTCAATTCTCTTTAAAAGTTTTGGTTGAACGAATGGTGCTTTTTTACTAGATCTTGACATATATCATTATTCCTCCTTTTTTATTTTCTTCTCTTAACAATATATTTGTTAGTTGATTTTTTCTTATTTCTTGTTTTATATCCAAGTGCTGGTTTGCCCCAAGGAGTAAGTGGTCCTGGTCTACCTACTGGTGCTCTACCTTCACCACCACCGTGTGGGTGGTCTACTGGGTTCATTACAGAACCTCTAACTGTTGGTCTAATACCTAAATGTCTTGTTCTTCCTGCTTTACCAATTTTTATGTTTTCTTGATCAGCATTTCCTACTGTTCCTATTGTTGCTCTACATCTTGTCATTACTAATCTCATTTCGCCAGAAGGTAATCTTATGTGTGCATATTTTCCTTCTTTTGCCATTAATTGAGCGGCTTGACCTGCTGCTCTAACCATTTTTCCACCTTGACCTGGGTTTAATTCTATGTTGTGTATCATAGTACCTACTGGTATATTTTCTATTGACATACAGTTTCCTGGTTTTATATCTGCTTTATCTCCTGATATTACTTTGTCTCCGTCTGTTAAACCTACTGGTGCTAATATATATGCTTTTTCTCCGTCTTCATATTGTATTAATGCTATATTTGCACTTCTATTTGGATCCTATTCTATACCGATAACTGTTGCTACCATGTTATCTTTTCTTCTTTTAAAAT
>CANOPV010000117.1 GCA_947568605.1 uncultured Clostridium sp. | reverse complement strand
AGATGGTGTAGGGTTTACTTTAAAAATTGCAGGAGAGGGGTCAAAAAATCTTATAACATTTCTTATTGCATTATCAAAAGATAATAAGCAAACAAAAGGAAAAACAAGACTTACTAATATGCTAAAAACTGGTAAAGAACTAAAAATATTTACAATAAGGTCAGAAGATTTGAAAAAGTTTTCGCAAGAAGCAAAAAAATATGGAGTTCTATATTGTGTATTAGCAGATAAAAAGAATGAAAAAATTGACGGACTTGTTGATATTATGGTCAGACAAGAAGATGCTTCAAAAGTTGACAGAATTGCAGAGAGATTTAATTTTACAGATATAGCTACAATACAACACGAAATAGAAAAGGAAAAAGAAGAAAAGGCAAAAGCAATAGAAGAAAAAAGCGAAGATGAAAAAATGGTTGATGAATTATTAGCAGAGCCAGAGGAACTAGAACAAACAGAAGTTATGCAAGAATATTCTCCCAGTAATGAAAAAACGGAAGAAAACAATCAGTTAGAGAGTTCCTTAAATACCAAGAACAAATTAGAAAACGATAATTTATATAATAATGGGAAAAAGTCAGTAAAAAAGGAACTAGAGCAAATTACTAATGAATTAAAAGAAAAAGAAGAAAATGAAATTGCAAAAGAAAAAACAGTTGCAACAGGAAATACGGTAATAAAAGAAAAACAAGAGCAAAAACATCTAAAGCAAGAAAATGAAAGGAACAAAGGAAAACACTTTAAAGAGCCTAAACATTTAGAAACACAAAACAATAGGAAGAAAAGAAGAAAAAGAAATAGAATTAGAGAGAGGAGCAAATAAAATGGATGAAATCGTTGAAGATTTATTAGGAACAAATAACAAAAGTAAAAATAACAATTATAATAAGCCATACAATAAAAATAATAATTGGAAAGAACAAAATAGGAAAAGAAATGAGGCATACAAAAAGATAGATGATATGTCTTTTAAATTATCAAAAGATGGAAATTTATTTACACAATATTTGAATATATTAAGTAGATTTGAAAAATATTCTGTTGGAAATTGTATGCTAATATTAGAAACAGAGCCTAATGCTATGCAAATAAAAGAAAAACAAGATTGGATTGATAGAGGTTATGAACTTATACAAGATGCAAAATCAATAACAATATTAGAGCCAAATAAGGCAAATGGAAAAGTATATTATAATCCAAAAGAAGAATACGATATATCACAAACTAATGCACCTATACCAGAAGAAAGAGAATATACAGATAAAGATATATTGTTAGCATTATTTAAAGATTGTAAGGCAAAAAGGGAAGTTGTTGATGTATTACCAAACGGAGAAAAAGGTGCAGAGTATGTAGAGAACGAAAATAAACTATATATGTGTAGAGGTTTAAAATCAGACTATTTGTTAAAAACAGTTATACAAGAAATTGCAAGAATGGAAATGCAAGGGGTTGAAAATGGAGAAATGAAAGAATTTAAAACTTATTGTATTTCTTATATGATATGTAAAAAATATGGATTAGAAACCTCACAATTTGATTTTTCTAATCTACCAAATGACTTATCAAGCAAAGAAAAAGGAAAAGACATAAGAGTAGAATTAGACGATATTAGAACAAATTTTACAACAATAAATTCTAAAATTGTCAGTTATTTTGAACAAGAAGCAAAATCAAGAAAAAATAAAGAACAAGAAAGGTAGAATAAAATGGGAAATGAAAGAGTAGTAGAATTAGACCAATACGAATTTAATACAGTTATAACTCTTATAAACGAAAAAAGAAATAATATGATAAAAGAAAAGCAAAATCCAGAGTATATAACTGAAATATTAACAAAAGTAATAAAAGCCCCAACAAAGAAAAAATGTAAGTTTAAATTCAAAAAAGAAAGGGAAATGTGTGAACGATAATGATAAAACAGCAGACATTGTTTTAGCTTGTTTAGGAGGAATTGCAGTAATATGGTTATCCCTACTAATAGCACCAAATATAAATGGTGGATTAGTGGAAATCATAAATACTTTACCTCAAAAAATGAATACACCATTTGAAATAGAATTTTGTGAGAATAGCTTAAAAACTGTTCTTATTTTTTTATTTGTATATTTACTAGGTATAGGAATTTATATGTCTAGTAGAAGAAATTATAGGAGAGGTAAAGAATATGGCTCTGCAATATGGGGCAATGCAAAACAAATAAACAAAAAGTATATGCAATTACCAAAGAGCCAGAACAAAATACTAACACAAAATGTTCTGCTAGGTTTAAATGCAAGAAAACACAGAAGAAATTTGAATGTTTTAGTAATTGGTGGTAGTGGTGCAGGAAAAACAAGATTTTATGCTAAACCTAATGTAATGCAATGTAATTGCTCTTATGTAATACTTGACCCAAAACGGCGAGATTTTAAGAGATACGGGAAATTTGTTAAAAGAAAAAGGCTATAAAATAAGAGTTTTAGATTTGGTTAATACAGAAAAAAGTCATTGTTATAATCCATTTGTATATATAAAAGATGATAATGATATTCAAAAATTAGTAGGAAATCTTTTTAAAAGTACAACACCAAAAGGTAGTCAAGCACAAGATCCATTCTGGGACATTTCTGCATCTATGCTTCTATCATCATTATTTTATTATTTGAAATATGAAGCTCCAGAAGATGAGCAAAACTTTCCAATGGCTTCGGAAATGATGAGAGCAGGAAAACCAAAAGAAGATGAGGAGGACTATGAAAGTCCTCTTGATATTTTATTTAAAAGATTAGAACACAAAAATCCAAATCATATAGCAGTTAAATATTACAAAGATTATCATAGTCGGAGCAGGAAAGACATTAAAATCAATAATTGTTACACTTGCTTCAAAACTTGAGAAATTTAATCTTGACACAATAGAGGGAATAACAAAAACAGATGAACTTGAATTAGATAAACTAGGAGAGGAAAAAATGGCATTATTTGCTATTATTCCAGACAACAATACGGATTTTAATTTTCTTGTAAGTATGTTATATACACAAATATTTCAAGTGCTTTATTATAAAGCAGACTATGAACACGGAGGAGCATTGCCAATACCTGTGCATTTTGTAATGGATGAGTTTGCCAATGTTGCCCTGCCAAATGATTTTGAAAAAATACTTTCAACAATGCGTTCAAGGAATATATCAGTTTCAATAATAATACAAAACCTATCACAATTAAAAGCCTTGTTTGAAAAAAGTTGGGAATCAATAGTTGGTAACTGTGATGAGCTTTTATATTTAGGAGGAAACGAACAATCAAGTTATAAGTATATATCAGAATTACTACGGAAAAGAAACAATTGATACTAACACATATCGGAAAAAGTACAGGGCATAGTGGTAGTTATTCAACTAATTATCAACTTGCAGGTAGAGAACTATTAACACAAGATGAAATTAGAATGTTAGATAATGATAAAGCAATTTTAATGATTAGAGGAGAAAAGCCAGTAGTGGATAGAAAATATGATATTCTAAAACACCCAAATGTAAAAGGCACAACAGACGGACAAGCAAAAGTATATGAACACGGAACATCACAAAGGGCAAATGTTAGCATATCACAATTAAAACCAGATGAAATAAATACAGAAAAAATAAAAGATATTCAAGAGATAAAACAGACAGAAAAAGTTACAACAGAACTTTTGTCAGAAGAAGATATAGAAAATTATTATTTAATGGAGGAATATGAAAATGAAAGAGAAAAAGAAAATAATCAATAAGAAATTGATAACAAAAAATATTAAAAAATTAAGTTTTATTGGAATAACAATAATTGTATTATTTGTAACACAAAGTACAACTGTTTTTGGAGCAGATGACCCATTAAGTGTTATAAATAATCTATCAACATTTATATTTGGAATAATTAGAGCAATAGGAATGATACTTCTAGGTTGGGGAATTGTGCAAATAGGTTTAGCGTTAAAGAGCCACGATCCATCACAA
The DNA here is from genome assembly GCA_947568605.1 of uncultured Clostridium sp. Classification (GTDB taxonomy): domain Bacteria; phylum Bacillota; class Clostridia; order TANB77; family CAG-508; genus CANRES01. The sequence continues at coordinate 271 of CANOPV010000117.1, read as the reverse complement.
AGAGCAAATCGGTTTTATGACTTTAGCACGGAGGAGTAATAATAACATTTGCAAAAGAAATATTAGATTTAATTACAGGTGGATAAAAGGGGACAAGTTTTAATACTTGTCCTTAAATTATTTTATGAGGAGGCAAGAATGTTAGAAATAAATAGAATTTACAATAAAGATTGTTTTGAAGGAATGCAAGAAATTGAAGATAATTCTATTGATTTAATAGTGGCAGATTTACCATACGGAATAACAAATAATGAAAAAGACGAAAAATTAC
>CANOPV010000116.1 GCA_947568605.1 uncultured Clostridium sp. | reverse complement strand
AATTTTTAGGGCTTATGTTTTAAAAAATTTAAGACATTTTCAAAAATGATTGACAATACTAATTTTTATGCTTAAAATTTATTAATGCTTTGTTTTAATTTTTTTAATTTCAATTTTTCTTTTTCTATTAATTTATCATAATATTTATTTATTTGATTTAATTTTTCAAGTGATAATTCATTTAATATATTACTATCTTTTTCTATTTGATTAATTAATTCAAGTTGTTCTTTTTCATCTCTTATTTCTTTTATTTTTTCTTCTGGTAATTTTATATCTTGTAAAAATTTATTCTTTTCTTCTGAAATATCATTAGTTTCTTCTACATAATTTTTTATTTCTACTCTTTCTTTTTTAAATAATCTTTTCAAGAAGTTTATAATTCTTTTTATTATATTATCTTTTTGTACAGTAGGTAATAATTCATTTTTCATTGGACTTCCCCTTTACAAATATTTCTTTTGTATATTTTATTCAATAATAATCCATCCAGTCCTATTATCTTTATTTTTTTGTTTCTCTAAATTAGCATTTCGTTCTCTTAAAGATTTTAATTTTTTAGACTTTTCTTTTATTTCGTTAATAGTCTTTTCTCTTTTTGTTTTTTCGTCTAACTTTGCTTGTTGTGAATCTATTCCTTTTATTATATGTGGATCAATTTTTTCTATTGTTTGTGAATTATCATTGCTAGAAAAGCCTATTCCGTCAGATTTATCTAATATCTTTTGACGTATTGAATTAAATTCAGTTATACTATTAGAACCATCATCAATAAAAAATCCTATTTTACTCTCGTTAGAAATCTCATTTTCTTTTTCTAATTCTTTTTCATAATCTCTCATTTTATTTATTAAGTCAAGTTTTTTATTATTTGACTCTAATGTAACTAGTAAATCAACACAACTAGAATCATAAACACTATTATTATAATGTTCAAATAAAATCATTTTTTCTTCATCGGATAGTGATAAACTTCCTATTATTTGTGCTATATTATATTCTCCTAAATTTTCTTCCATTAATCTTATTTTTTTACTGTCTGATAATAATTCTTTTATAATAAGCATCTTATTTTCTTTATGATAAATATTTTTTCTTTTCATTAATTCTAATTTTTCATCATCTGGTATTTGTAAACTTGCAATTATTAATGCTTTATTATATTCTTTTTTTTGATTTTCTAACTCTTCAAACTTTATATCATTTGATGATAAACTTGCTACTACTTTTGCTCTATCCAATTTACTTTTAATATCTTTTAATATTTCTATTTTTTTATCATCTGAATTTAAACTCAATGCTATTATAGCTTTGTTATTATTATATTCTTTTTTATAGTATTTTTTAAAATCATTAATTTTTTCCTCATCACTTACACCAAAATAACATGCAGATAGAAACATCTCAAAATCATCACTTAGACTAAACTTAGAACTAAAAGGTTTATAAAAATCATCAAAATCAAAAAAATTAGGTTCATGTCCACTTTTATATTTTGATTCAATATCAATCATTTGACTTGTATTTTTCAAACTCAAAAGTATCATTTTAACATTAGAAGGATCTTTTATATAATCATATTCTTTAAAAGTTTCTCTTTTATTATCAATTCTTAAATTATCTAATAATATATCCTTTTTATCAACCAATAATGATGTTTCTAAACTTGCTATTATCCTTGCTTTGTCATATTCGCTTATATTTAATTTCATTATTTCAGTAAAAACTAAATTAATACTATCTAAAAAACTCATATTATTTTTTCCTATCTTAATTAAAATTTAAAATAATCATAATATAAAAAAAAATAAAAAGCAATAAATATTTATAATTTATATATTTTTATATAATTTTTTAGAACCATCAGTCTGCTTCGCAGACAATTTTGTTTTTAAAGGACCAAGATTAAGCAATTTCTTCAAAGAACGGACGCACACATATAAATTTAATTTCCACATAATTTTTGTTTAGGGCGAAATTCGGTCAAGCCTTACGGTAAACCTTTCCGATTTCGCCCTACATTTCTCTATATTTTGAATTTAGTATAAAATATATAATGCACATATTTAAGGCGGAGCGTGAGGCGAAAATTATTTTAAATAAAATTTTTCGTGTAATTCATTTCACAACCTTTTTATAGATTTTTTTCAAAATTACGGTCTGACAGCCGTGGAGGCGGGGAATACCCGTGAGCCTGGAAGACCTAATTTTTAAAAAAATGCTATAAAAAATAGGTTGTGTTAGAGCATTATAAAAAATAATTTTCATTACTCAAAAAATCTCAGTAACTAAAATTACTGAGATTTTTTATTAATTTATTTTCCCATTTTGCACTTTAAAAACACTTCCACTTAAATTTTGCAAATCAATTTTATCTGTACAAGTTATAATAACCTGTATATCATTAATCTTTTTAATAAAATTATTAATTCTACTTTTATCCAATTCAGACATAAAATCATCAAGTAGTAAAACAGGATATTCCCCTATTTCATCAAAAACAATTTCAATTTCAGACATTTTCAAAGAAAGAATTGCAGTTCTATTTTGCCCCTGTGAACCATAAACATTAACCTGTTTTTCATTAATATAAACAATAAAATCATCTCTATGAATACCTTTTGTTGTGTATCCTTTTTGTATATCAATTTCTCTTGACTTTTTTAAAACTTCTAAAAACTGATTTTTATCTTTAAATTCGGATACATAATATATGTTTATGTTTTCTTTTTTTTCTGTAATTTCGTTATGAATTTTCCCTATTTTTTTAACAATTTTTTCGACAAATTCTTTACGATAATTATACACGTTTTCCGCATAATCAGCCAGTTTTTCATCCCAAATATCTAATAAATCTTGCGATTTTTTTTCGAATTTTATTTGTCTTAAATAGTTATTTCTTTGCTCTAATGTTTTCAAATACAAATTCAAATTATAAACATATAAAGGTCGTAATTGACTTATCATTATATCTAAAAATTTTCGTCTACTTGCAGGTCCATTTTTCAAAATATTAATATCATCAGGGCTAAAAATTACAACATTTATATTCCCTAATATTTCACTTATTTTTTTTACTTTAATTCCATTAAGAAAAATGAATTTTTTATCAGAAATTTCAATCTTTATTGTACCTGTTCTATCTATTTTTTGATATTCAATTTCAATTAATGAATTGTTTTCGTTAAATTTTATCAATTCTTGTTCTTTCTTTGCTCTAAAAGACTTTCCCATTGCACACATAAATATAGATTCTAAAATATTTGTTTTTCCTTGTGCATTATCTCCATAAAAAATATTAATGTTTTTATTAAAATTTATTTCTTGCTCTTTATAATTTCTAAAATTTCTTAATTTAATTTTTTTTATATACATTATTTTCCCTTATTCTTTCATTCTTATAGGTAATATCATATATGTATAATCTCCATTTTCTTCAACTGGTCTAATTACGCAAGGAGAAATATTGGTTCCAAGGTCTATAAAAATTTCTTCATCTTCAATTACTTTTAAGGCATCTAAGAAATATTTTGGGTTAAATCCAACCTCTAAATTTTTACCTTCTGTTGAAATATATAATTCTTCTTTTGCATCTCCTGTTTGATTTGTACAAGAAATTGTAACTTTTCCTATGTCTATTGTAACTTTAACTGGATATTTTTTTTCTTTTTCCATTGATGATGATGAAATTAAAATTATTCTTTCAAAACAATTTTGTAAATCATTTTTATTAACTCTTATCCTTGTTTCCCAATTTTGTGGTATTACACTTGAATAATTTAAAAATTCTCCATCTAATAATCTTGTTACTATTTTACAATTTTCCATTTCAAATAATGCTTGATTTTTTGAAACTCCTATTGTTATATTATCAAATGAATCTAATAATATTTTGTTTATTTCATTTAATGTTTTTCCTGGTATTACTGCACTAAAATCGTTTGCTGTATTTTTTAGTACAGTATTATTCCATGCTAATCTAAATCCATCAACTGCAACAACGTTTAGTTTTTTATTTGTTATTTGAAATAAACAACCTGTGAAAATAGGTCTATTTTCTTCTGAACTAACTGCAAATATAGTTTTTCTTATCATATTTTTCAATGTATTTTGATCCAATTCTACAGAATTTTCTATATCTATAGCAGGTAATTCTGGAAACTCTAAAGGATTCATAGTTGATAGTTTATATAAACAACCTTCACATTCTATAACTAGTAAATCCTTTTCATTTAATGTTATACTTATATCTGAATCTGGTAATCTTCTAATAATTTCACTAAACATAGTCGCATTTACAACTG
>CANOPV010000115.1 GCA_947568605.1 uncultured Clostridium sp. | reverse complement strand
TTGTCGTCTTCCTTCTATTAGGTCTGTTCGTTCATATCCTAGATTTATTAATTTTGTTTTTAATTCTTCTAGGTTATATGTTTTTCCTTCTTTAAATTCTAGTATTTCTTTATATAATATTTCTTTTGAGATTATTGGTTGCATTACGGCTTCTATGGTTGTTACTATTATGTCTGCTTTTTCTATATATATTCTATTTATTGCTTCTATTCTTTCGTATAGTAGGTCTTTACTTTCTGCTATATAGTCATAAGTTACTATTTCTTTTTTTGGTAGGTATATTACATTTTCGTTAAAGTATTTTAGGTCTTCTATTAGTTTTTTTGCTTGTATTTCGTTATATGTGATTATACATATTGGTTGTTTATTTATTTCTTTTGCTATGTAACTTAATACTATTTTTGAAACGTCAGTTAAGCCCAATAGTGTTATTGGACTTACTTTGTTTTTTATATTTTCTAAATAGTCTTTTACTTTTTTATTTTCTGAAAATAAGTTTATAATAGAATTCAATTTTATCTCCTCTTTTTCTGCTACTATTATATACTATTTTTTGGAAATTTTCTATATATTTTTAAAAAAATACGAGAATTCTCTATATTATAAAGAATTCTCGTTTAAGATTGTGTTATTTAATTATTTTTTCTTTATTTGTTCTTTTCTTGCATTAATTGTTGTTTGTATTATTTCAATTTCTAAATCGATTTTTGCTTGTTGTTCAGGTGTTATATTTAATTCTTTTTCTACTTCTTCCCATATTTTAAATTTACTCATTATTATCACTTCTCTTTTTTATTATTTCCATTATAATATTATCATTTTGTCAAATATTTTATACTTTTTGATTGACTTATTATTTTTTATATTATATAATTATTATGTTACCGCCTTCCAAAAAGGAGGTGAATATTTATGGGGACATTTTTAAAACTAATCGTACTAATACTTATATATCTTATACTTAAATCATTTGATTAGTACAAAAAAATACTAGAGTAGCCGCTCTAGTATTTTTTTATTCCATTATGGGAACTTTTCTAAACTAATCATCTAATCTAAGAATACTTTCTTATTTTGATATATTTATTATACTAAATTTTTTTATAAATATCAATACTTTTTTTAAATTTTTTAGAATGCCTTCGAAGAGAGGGCGATTAAAATCGCCCCTACATTTTCTCTACTGTTTTAATTTAGTATAAAATTTATAATGCACATATTTAGGACAATTCGAGTTAAAGAATTATTTTTTTAATGAAATTATGCGACAAGCTTGCAGGGCAAGTTGGAGCCAATGAATTAAAAAAATAATTTTAACGAAGAATTGTTATATTGATTAATTTAATTTTATTGTTGTGCATTTTTGTATTCGTATACTATTTTTCCAAATTTTAATTCATTAAATTTCTTCTGTATTTCAATTATTATTATTGGAGAAATTGAAATTAACACTGTGTATAACCATTGTATTGATGTTAATGGTACTAATTTAAATATTTGTGCTACACTTGGTATACAGACTACTCCTACTTGTAATAATGTTCCTAATAAAAATGCTCCTATTAGATATTTATTATCAAATATTCCTAATTTGAATATTGATTCTTCTGATTTTATATTAAAACAGTGTACTAGTTCTAACATTCCTAATGATACAAATGCCATTGTTCTTCCTACTTCTAGCCCATAAATTTTGTTTCCTAAACTAAATGCTAATAATGTTAAAATTCCAAGCATTGTGCCTTCAACAAATATTTTACCCCATAAGCCATCTGCAAATATTCCTTTTTTAGAGTCTCTTGGCTTTTTATTCATTATATCTTTATCAGGCTTCTCCATTCCTAATGCTATTGCTGGAATAGAGTCTGTTACTAAGTTTATCCATAATAATTGTATAGCAAGTAATGGAGATTTTAACCCTAATATTAAACCAACAAATATTGTTACTATTTCACCTATATTTGTTGCGATTAAGAAATGTATGGCTTTTCTGATATTATCAAATATATTTCTTCCTTGTTTTACTGCTTTTACAATTGTAACAAAATTATCATCTGTCAAAATCATATCTGACGCATTTTTTGCTACATCTGTACCATTTTTTCCCATTGCTATTCCTATATCTGCATTTTTTAATGCTGGTGCATCATTTACTCCATCTCCTGTCATTGCAACTACTGCTCCTACACTTCTAAATGCTTTTACTATTCTTACTTTATGTTCTGGCGAAACTCTTGCAAATACACTATATCTCATTATATTTTTTTCAAGTTCTTTTTGTGGAATTTTATCTAATTCTTTTCCTGTAATTGCTAATGAAGTTTTACTTAAAATTCCTAATTCACTTGCAATTGCTTTTGCTGTTGCTATATGGTCTCCTGTAATCATTACTGTTTTTATTCCTGCTTTTTTACATATTTCTATTGATTCTTTTACTCCTTCTCTTGGAGGGTCTATCATTCCTATTAATCCTACAAATATTAAATTATTTTCTATAATATCACTTGTAATTTTATTTGGTAGAGTGTCTACATCTATATATGCTATTGCTAATACCCTTAATGCTCTGTCTGCCATTTTGTTGTTTTGATTATTTATTCTATATATAATATTTTCATTAATATTTTGAATTTTACCTTCTTCATAATAATTTGTACATCTATTTAATAATACATCTGGAGCACCTTTTGTAATTATTCTATATTTATTTCCTAATTTGTGTATTGTTGTCATCATTTTTCTTTCTGAATCGAATGGTATTTCTGAAATTCTTTCCATTTCTCTATATAAATTAAATTTGTTTTCTCCATAGTCTAGTGCTTCATTTACTAACGCAATTTCAGTCGCTTCGCCTATTACAGAGTTATCATTTATACTGCAATCTGTACACATTGTTGCTAATTGTAATATAAATTTTTTATTTTCTTTATTATCTATTTTTCCATTGAAATTTGATATTTCTACAACTTTCATTTGATTTTTAGTTAATGTTCCTGTTTTATCTGAGCATATTACACTACTACTTCCTAATGTTTCAACAGCAGGTAATTTTCTTATTATTGCATTTTGTTTTGCCATTTTTGTTACTCCTATTGAAAGCATTATTGTTACTATTGCAGGTAGACCTTCTGGTATTGCTGCGACTGCTAGTCCTATTGATGTCATAAACATTTCTGTTACTCCTATTTTTTTAAGTACTCCTATTCCAAATATTGCTATACAAATAATTAAACATACTATTCCTAATATTTTTCCGACTTCTTCTAATTTCTTTTGTATTGGTGTTTGTGGTGCTTCATCTGTTATTATCATTTTCGCAATACTACCTACTTTTGTGCTCATTCCTGTATCTGTAACAATTGCTTCTGCGTGTCCATTTGTTACTATTGTTGTTGAAAATGCACAATTTAACATATCTCCTATTGATACATCATTTTTTATTAATAAGTTTGCATCTTTTTCTACTGCTACTGTTTCTCCTGTTAATGCTGATTCTTCTACTTTTAAATTGAATGTTTTTATTAGTCTACAATCTGCTGGTACATAATTTCCTGCTTCTAATATTAATATGTCTCCTGGTACAACTTCACTACTTTTAATTTGAATTATATTTCCATCTCTTTTTACCATTGCCATAGGTGCTGACATCTTTTTTAATGCTTCTAATGATTTTTCTGCTTTGTTTTCTTGGACTAGTCCCATTATTGCATTGAATACTACTATTGCTATTATTATTATTGAGTCTATATAGTCTGTTCCTCCTTCCATTTTTGTAACTACTGCTGATATTATTGAGGCTATTATTAATATTATTATCATAAAGTCATTGAATTGTTTTATGAATTTTATAAATATGCTTTCTTTCTTTTTGTCTTGTAATTTGTTTTCTCCATATTTTTTTAATCGCTCCCTTGCTTCTTCTTCTGTGAGTCCTAAATTAAAATTTGTTTTTAGTTCTCTTCTTATTTGTTCTATTGACATTGTATGCCACATAAAAACACTCTCCTTTGCATTTAATATAGTACATATATATGCTTGTACTTTTTTAATATGCAAAAAAGTTACATTCAGATTAATTTTATATTTTTAATTTCTTCTTCTGTTAATTCGGTTAATTCTTGTATCTCTTTAATGTCTTTGTTTTTCAGTAACATTTTTTTAGCAATTTCTATTTTCTCACTTCTTGAACCTTCAATTCTACCTTGTTTTATTCCATTTTCTGTGGCATAGTTTATTTTCATATTCTCTAATATTTGTGCTTCTATATATTCGTCGTATTCGGCTCTTGCTTTTTCGTCTTGGCTTA
>CANOPV010000114.1 GCA_947568605.1 uncultured Clostridium sp. | reverse complement strand
ATACATAGTAGATCCAGATAGAGAATACACAAACTTATGCAATGAATTAGAAGGAACATTATTAAAAATTGGTCCAACATCGAACACATTTATAAATGTTTTAGATATAAGACAAGAAAGTGTAGAAGAAAATGAAAAAGGATATTTAGCAACAAAAATAGGAAAACTAATAGGTTTTTTCAATCTAATATTTGGTGAAATGGATGAAGAAGAAAAAGCAATATTAGAAGAAAAACTTATAGAATGTTACAAAGAAAAAAACATTACATTTGAAGATGAAAGTTTATTTAAAGAAGTAAAAGAAGATAACATTTTAAAAATAATATTTAAAACAAGTGAAGATATGCCAATATTAGAAGACTTATACAACATACTAGATAAAGATATTAGAACAAAAAAACTAAAAATAAAACTAATACCATTTATAAAAGGGTCACTAAAATTCTTCAATAATCAAACAAACATAGAATTAGGAAACAAACTAATAATAGCAGATGTATATGAACTTGGAGAAGAAAATTTAAAATATGGTATGTACATTTTCACAGAACTATTTTGGGACAAGATTAAACTAGATAGAAATGTAAAAAAAGCAATATACCTAGACGAAATATGGAGATTAATAGGAGTAACATCAAATAAATATGTAGCAAGTTTTATATACAAAATATTTAAAACAATAAGAAAATATGGAGGTAGTGCAGTAGCAATAACACAAGATGTTTCTGATTTATTTAGTTTAGAGAATGGAACCTACGGAAAGAGCATTTTGAACAATTCCAGCATAAAAACATTTTTTTCACTAGAAGAAGAAAATATAAGAATACTTGCAGAATACGCAAATTTATCTGAAAAAGAAAAAATAGAAATAAAATCATTAAAAAGAGGAGAAAGTTTAATGTTTGTTGGAGATGACCACATACTCACAAAAATAGAATCAGATGAATTTGAAAGAAAGATTGTTTCAGGAAATAGTAATGGAAATTAAGGTAGACTGTTGAAAAATAATCAGTATCTTGCGAAGTGGTTACTGCATTGAAATCAAATCAACGTAATAATGTAAATTAAGGGAGAGGAAAATGAAAAAAATAATAACAGCAATAGGTGAACAAAAGTTAAATGAAGAATTAAGAAAATATGATATTTTACAAGTTGTAACCTCAGATATACAATATAAAGAAGGTATATTAGAAGTATTAGAAAACGAAAAAGATATTGATATAGTAATATTTAATGAAGAAATACAAGGAGAAATAGAGTTTGAAGATTTAATAGATACAATAAAACTAATAAATAGAGATATAGAAATAATAATCATCTTAAAAGAGCAAGATATAGAAAAGATGAAATACTTAAAAACTAAGAATATAACTAAAACATACCTTAAAAATGAATTCAATATAGAAGAAATAGTTAATTCTGTTTTAAATGTTAAAAATTATGTCAACAACAATATAGAAAATAACACAAAAAAAATAGAAGAAAAAAATATAAAAATCGACAATAAAATTGAAGAAAAAAATGATGAAAAAATACGAAAAATAAATATACATAAAAATAATATTGTAAACTTAAAAATAAAAAAAGAAAGCAAGATAAAGGCTTTTTGGAGTAAGATAAGAAATTCATTAAAAAAGAAAAAAATTATACAAAAAGTAATTACAATTTCAGGAATAGGAGGTGTAGGAAAAAGTGTATTTACAGCAAACTTAGCCAATTCGTATGCAAATGGAAAAAATAGAGTTTTAATAGTAGATTTTGATATTTTAAACAGTTGCATACACACATTATTTGGAGTAAAAAAGTATCCTAAAAATGTAAAAGATAATATAGATAAACAAGATTTTATGCAAGAGTTAATTTCAGAAAAAACGAACATAAAAAAGTTAATAGTTAAAATAAATAATAAAGTAGATTTAATATCAGGAATAGATATTATATTAAACAATAATAAGTTAGATATAAATGAGTTACATTCTCTAATTGAAGAATTAAAAAAAGACTATAATATAATTTTAATAGATACATCGACAGAGTGTTTTACTGAATATACAAGAATGATTATGAAGTGCAGTGATGATATTATATTTCTATTAGAGGGAAATTTATTACAAATAAAGAAATCTATAAATTTATTAAATGTATATACAAACAATTGGAATATAAACTATGAAAAAATAGATATTATTGTTAATAAAAAGACAAATGAAAGTATAGATGAAAGCATATTAAAAAATATATTTTCAGATTTTTATATTATTGGAAATATTAAATTTAGTAAGATTTATAATACTATTATAAATAAAAATATGAACAAAAGGTTTATAAATAATAAAATAAGAAAAGAGTATAAAAAGATTTCTCAAATGATATTAAAAGAAAAAAATATACGTAAATTTAGTTTAGAAAAAAGGGAAGATTTTTTAATTAATGCAAATCAAAAAATGTAGGGGCGATTTTAATCGCCCGCACTTCGAAGAAATTGCTAAACCTTGTCCCCTTTATTTAAGGGGGATGTCATCGGGAGATGACAGGGGGTTATAATGCCTTTAATTTATAAAATATAATTTTTAAATAAAATTAAACATTCAATTCTTCGTTAAAAATATTTAAAAATATGCTTTTGGCTCCAATCGCTTCGGCTAAAAATTATTTTTAATAAAATTTTTTAAAATACTCTAACACAACCTATTTTTTATAGCATTTTTTTTTAAAATTAGGTCTTCCAGGCTCACGGGTATTCCCCGCCTCCACGGCTGTCAGACCGTAATTTTGAAAAAAATCTGTAAAAAGGTTGTGAACTAAATTGCACGAAAAATTTTATTTAAAATAATTATCGCAGATGCTCTGCTTAAAATATGTGCATTATAAATTTTATGCTAAATTAAAAAATGTAGAGAAATGTAGGGGCTAAATCGGTAAGGAATACCCGTAAGGTTTGACCGAATTTTGCCCTAATCAAAAATTATATAAAAATTAGATTTATGCTATGTAGGAGCGCACAGTGTGCGTCCGCACTTCGAAGGCTAGACCAAAATAAAAATATAAAGAAAGGAAGATAATATATGGAAATAGAATTAGAACAAACTAAAAAAAATGAAAAAGAAGTGAGTAATGAAATAAATAATGGAGTAGATAATAGTGTAACTAATAAATTACAAAATTCCGTAAGCGAGAATAATACTGTTACAGCAGAAACACAAAATAATTTTTTGCAATCATCATTAGGAAAAGCAGTTAATATTGGTTTAGATTTAGGATTACGAGCATTATTACCGGATTTAATTGAAACACAAGTTATAGATATAAAAAATATAATGATGAAACAAGGATTTAAAGAAGGAATAGATGTAGCAATAAAATCAGCACTAGACATTGGAAAAAGTGCATTAGGAATAGTAACAGGAAAATTCGACTCAATATCACAAGCACATACAGCAGTTAAAAAAGGTGGAGTATTAGACACAATATCATCTACACTAGACACAGTATTAAAAACAGCAACCAAAAATAAAATGTTATCAAAAGACACATCAAACTTAATAAAAAAGGGAAAAAATGCAATAGTAAATACAATGTCAAATAAAATTGAAGAATCATTTATGACTCAAATAAAATCAACAGAAAAAATGGGAAAATACATATTAAACTGGAATGACTATTATAAACAACACGATTTAGAAGGAATGCAAAGAGAATACAAAAAAATAAAAACACAATTAAAAGAATTATTACCAATAGAAACAACATTACAACAAGCAAGAAAAATAGAAAACATACAAACATTAATACAAAATAAAAATGGAGATTTTAATCTATCAGAAGAAGAATTAGAATTAGCAAAAAAGTTAGCATAAGCAATAAATTAATAAAATAACAAAGGTGAAATATGAAGAATTTAAGTGAAGTTAATATAGTAAAGCGAATTTATTTAGAATGCTAAAATCTTATGAATATTTTACTGACTTTCAAAAATTCTCGACATTGTCGAGAAAATCAAAATAAAGTTTAATTATATTTACAATTCATAATTAAACTAAATACCACCAAATACAGCAAAAATAGTAGCAACAGATTTACAGGTTATAGGAACAAAGCATTTTGCATTAGGTGTAGACAACATAGAAGAAGCAAAAAAATTTGTAATAAAAAATGATATTTGTAAAAATGTAGATATAAAAACAGGAAGACTAGGAAAGCAATATTTCTTTATTAGCGATCCAGATGAAATATTAGTAGAAATAATTGAAAATAATTAATTATTTTCAACAGTAAAAAAGATTAAAAATTTTTCGCAATAAAAAAAGTATAAAATAGGAAAAT
>CANOPV010000113.1 GCA_947568605.1 uncultured Clostridium sp. | reverse complement strand
TTTCTTTCAATTAATTTTGTAAATACTCCACCATAAGTTTCAATTCCTAATGATAATGGTGTTACATCTAATAATACTAAATCTTGTACATCTCCTGATAATACTCCACCTTGAATTGCTGCTCCTATTGCTACACATTCGTCTGGATTTATTCCTTTATCTGGTTCTTTTCCTGTTATTCTTTTAACTAATTCTTGAACTGCTGGAACTCTTGTTGAACCTCCAACTAGTAATACTTTGTGTAATTTATCTGCTGTAATTCCTGCATCTTTTAATGCTTGATTTACTGGCCCTGATGTAGATTCTACTAAATCTCTAATTAATTCTTCAAATTTTGCTCTTGTTAATGTTATATCTAAGTGTTTTGGTCCAGTAGCATCTGCTGTAATAAATGGTAAATTAATTTGTGTTTGTTGTACTCCTGATAATTCTATTTTTGCTTTTTCTGCTGCTTCTTTTAATCTTTGCATTGCCATTTTGTCTGATTTCAAGTCTATTCCTTGTGATTTTTTGAATTCATCTACTAAATAATTTATGATTTTTTCATCGAAGTCATCTCCACCTAATTTATTGTTTCCACTTGTTGCTAAAACTTCAAATACTCCATCTCCTATATCTAATATTGATACATCAAATGTACCTCCACCTAAGTCATATATCATAATTTTTTGATCTATATTTTCTTTATCCATTCCAAATGCTAATGATGCTGCTGTTGGTTCATTTATAATTCTTAAAACTTCTAGTCCTGCTATTTTTCCTGCATCTTTTGTTGCTTGTCTTTGTGCATCATTAAAATATGCAGGTACTGTAATAACTGCTTGTGTAACTTGTTGCCCTAGATAGTTTTCAGCATCTCCTTTTAATTTTTGAAGAATCATTGCTGATATTTCTTGTGGTGTAAATTCGTCTCCTTCAATATTTACTTTTTCGTTTGTTCCCATTTTTCTTTTTATTGATATTATTGTATTTTCTGGGTTTGTAACTGCTTGACGTTTAGCAATTTGTCCTACTAATCTTTCTCCATTTTTTGAGAAAGCAACAACTGATGGTGTTGTTCTATTACCTTCTGCATTAGGTATTACAACTGGCTCTCCTCCTTCCATAACTGATACACAAGAGTTTGTTGTTCCTAAATCGATTCCTATAATTTTTCCCATTTTAAAATCCTCCCTAAATTTATTTTATTATGTAGGAAATTTCGTTAGAAATTTCCGAAATAACAAGGTTAAGTTACCTTGATTCGTGCAATATTGCGAAGCAATTTGCACATCTGGCGAAGCCACTTTTCTTATATTTTTAAAATCTTTTGTAAAATTTATATAAATTTTTATTTAATGTGAAATTTTTAAAAAAGGTTATAGCGGTATTATATATTTTGGGTTTTCCCACAGACAATAACCATACATTTAAAAATTTATGCTATTAAATAAAATATTATAAATTTAAATTAATTTGCTACTGAAACCATAGCGTGACGTATTACTTTGTCTTTTATTTTATATCCTCTTCTAAATTCTTCTTTAATTTCTTGTACTCCTAAATTTTCATCTGATACACTACTTACTGCTTCGTGTAGTTCAGGATCAAATTTTTTACCGACTGTTTGTATTACTTCCACTCCATTTGCTATTAATACATCTGAAAATTGTTTTACTACTAATTCAATTCCTTGTTTATAGTTTTCATCTTGTGTTGTGGCACTTGCTGCTTTTTCTAAGTTATCCATTACTGGCAAGAAAGCAGAAATTATATCTGAAAGTATCATATTATACATATTTTCTCTTTCTTTACTATTTCTTTTTTTAAAATTATCAAATTCAGCCATAAGTCTTTTTAGTCTATCTGTTGTTTCTTCTAGTTCTTGTTTTAACTTTGTTTCTTCTGGTGTTTCAATAACTACTTCTTGCTTTTTATTTTCTTCAATTTCTTTTTTTTCTTCCTCCATATATACCCTCTTTTCTTTATTATTCTTCGTCTTTCCATTGTTCATTTAATTTTTTACTAATATATTTCATAACTGAAATAACTTTTGAATAATCCATTCTTGTGGGTCCAATAATTCCTATTGTTCCTAATTCTTTGTTTCCAATTGAATGTTTAAATGTGACTATACTAAAATCTTTTAATTCTTCATTTTCATTTTCATCACCAATATATACATTTATATCTTCCGCAAATCCATTGTTTAACATATCTAGCATTATTTCTTTTGTATCTAAAATATTTATAAAGTTTTTTGCTATTTCTAGACTTTTAAATTCTGGTAATTCAAATGCTTTATTTGTTCCTTCTAAATATAAATTTTCATCTTCTGCTATTACTCTTTTTAATTGCTCTATTATTGGTTTTATAACATTTATACTATAATTCATTTCTTGTTGTATATATTCTTCCATTGGTTGATTTATTATTTCTAATGGTTTTCCTTTTAATTTATTGTTAAACATATAGTTTAATGTTTCTACTTGTTCACTTGTTATATCTTCATCAAATTTTATTATTGTTTCTTTTATTAGTCCAGTATCTGTTACTATTATTGCCATAAGCATTCTAGTTCCTAATGATACAAATTTTATTTCTTCTATTAAGTTATGACTTGCTTGTGGTCCTATACTAACTGTTGTATAGTGTGTTATTTCTGATAATGTTGTTGTGGCAATTTTTGTTAAATCTTCTATTGCATTTACTTTTGTTTCTAATTTTGATTGTATATATTTTATTTCTTCTAAACTTATATTATCATCTTTTAATAATTCATCTACATAGAATCTATATCCTTTTGCTGATGGGACTCTTCCAGCAGAAGTATGTGGTTTATCAAGATAACCTATACTCTCTAATTCTGCCATTTCGTTTCTTACAGTTGCACTACTAAAATCCATTTCATATTTATTTACTATTGTATTTGAACTAACTGGTTCTGCTGTTTCTATGTATTCTTCTACTATTGCTTGCAATATTCTTTTTTTTCGGTCATTTAACATTTAATCACCTCTTTTAGCAGTCTATGAGTTTATTTGCTAAATCTTTATATATATTATACCCATTTCTAGCAATTGTCAACCCCTTTTGCTAATTTTTTTTATTTTTTATAAAATTATATCCCTTTTTAATAGTTTATTTCTTATTATTCCTATTCCAATAAATTCATTATTTTCATTATATATTTTATATAAATCATCTTTTAAATTGTATGTTAATTGTACTCCATTTAAAAATAATTGATTTTTTTTATTTTCTAATATAATTTTTTGTTTTTCTTCAAAAAATTTTTCAATTGTTATAAGATTGTAATGTCCATTTTCTATTTCTTTAATGGTAACAGAATTTTCGATATTAAATTCTCCAACTTTAAGTCTTTTTAATTCTTTCATATATCCAACTGTATCAATTTTTTCTGTAATTGTTTCGCATAATGTTCTTATATATGTACCTTTTGAACATTCAACTGTAAATGTTATTTCATTATCTTTTAGATTTATTTTATTTAATTCTAAATTATATATTTTTATTTTTCTTGGTTCTATTTGTATATTTTTTCCATTTCTTGCATATTCATATAATTTTTTTCCATTGACTTTTATTGCTGAATATATTGGTGGGGTTTGTTCTTGTTCTCCAATTAATTCTTTAAAAATATTTTCTATATTTTCTTTTGTTAAATAATTTTTATTTATTTCTTTTTCTTCTATAACTTTTCCTTCTAAGTCTGCTGTATCTGTTTTTTTGCCTAATTTTATTATAGCCTCATATTTTTTATTGTGATTAATTAAGTATTTAGATAATAGCGTTCCTTTTCCTATAAGAAGTGGTAACACACCAGTAGCATTAGGGTCTAATGTACCAGTGTGTCCTACTTTTTCTTTTAATATTTTTTTTATCTTGCATACTACATCATTTGAAGTATATTCTTTTGGTTTATTTATAATAATTATTCCATCCATATTTTGCTCCAATTAAATATCTATTTTGTTCCCACGAAGAAAATCTTTTATATTCATTTTTTTTGAATTCTCTCCTTGAATTTCTTCTACTGATATTATACCATTAATTGCTTTTATATACATTCCCTGTTTATCATTTGCAATTAATACATTTCCAAATTCTTTATTTTCTATTTTGTTTATATCTTTAAATTTATCTAAAAATTCTTTATTGCTTATTACATTAACTTTCCAAAATTTATACTTTTTATTGTTAATATGTGTATAGGCTCCCATAACCCCATTTAATCCTCTAACTAAGTTTTTTATTTCTATTGCTGTTTTATTTTTCCAATCAATTTCAGCCATTTCTTTATTTAGCATTGGTGCCATTGTAAAGTCGTCTGTTTGTGGTATTCTTGG
>CANOPV010000112.1 GCA_947568605.1 uncultured Clostridium sp. | reverse complement strand
CACACCATCAATTTTGTAATTTTCAAATAACTCTTTTACAAATGGATAATCACAAATATCTCCTTGTACAAAAGTTATTTTATCCATTACTTGTTTTAGATTATCCATATTTCCTGCATAGGTTAATTTATCTAATACAATTACAAACATTGCGTGAGACCATCCTAATCCTATTACCCACATTGGTTTCATTGTATTATTATCTATCTGTTCTGCTAAAAATCCGTGTTTTGTACTTGTTTTTATTACATAATCTAAACATTTTTTAGCATCATTATATTTTTCTATTTCTATATAATATAATGCCATCCATAATGTTGCTATTACCCAAGGATTTCCATTCATATAATTGTCATTTTCAAATCTTAAATAGCCACCTGTATATGTTCTTAAAGACATATCAATTCTTTCTATTGTGTTTAAAACAATCTTTTCTTTTGGAGAAAACATTTTAAATGGAAATATTACTCCTAATATACTTATATCTATTTTTTTATCATTTGTATTTCTCAAAAAACATTTTCTTTCATTATCATATAAATTTTTTAATACATATTCTTTAATTTTCTTTAACTCTTCTTCAAGTTTTAACTTGTGTTTAGAAATTTGTTCTTGTTTTAGCCTATTTTCTTTAAATTCACTATTTATAATATTATATATTTTTATGGTACATTCAAAAGCAGAAAATATACTTGCTAATGAATATAAATGTATTCCTTCACACATTTCCCATAAATCATAACTTATATGAAATTTGTTTTCATTTGATAAAATATCATCAATATATTTTTCTAAAAATTTTATAGCATTTTCTATCATTTTAAAATTGTCTTTTAAAAATTTTATTTCTTTTGTTGTTTCATAATGTTCATATATTCCATAAACTACACTTGCTGTTTCATCTATTTGATATCCCCAACAAGGTGCAAGTCTTCCATCTGTACAAAATCTTTGCTCCCACATTCCATTTTTACTTTGTGTGTTTTTACAAAAATGCTTATAAAACTTTTCACTTTCTTTTTCCATTTTTAATAAGTCTAATGCTTTTGTTATAAATGCTGCATCTCTTGGCCAGCAATATGAATATCTACCACATTTATTTAATTTTTCGTCCACCTCAACTGCTGCTTGTATTCCACCTGTTGCTTCATTAATTAATAGCGGATATAATAAAATTGTTCTATTATATATTTTCTCAATTTTGTTTTTATATTCATTATCTTCAATATTAAGTTCAAGTTTATTATGCGTTTTTACATATTTTTTCCAATAATTTTTTGTAAGTTTTAATTCGTTGTTTAAATCTAACTTTTTTAATCTCTCTATTTCATTTTCTATATCATATAATTTGTATTTTTCTTTGTTATCGTTTACATATATTAATATTTCTAATGTTATACTTTCATTTGGTTTTAATGTATTTAATTCATAACTTATACTAGAATCACAAGACATTCCTATATAGTCTTTATCAAAAATTATTCCACTATTTATATTATTTACACTATCATTTATTTGATGACTTGATATTTTATTTTTATTTGAAAATGTTGCAATATTATAATCGTGACTATATTGTATTAGTCCATTGTCTATAACTCTTGCACCTACAAAATTATTATCATTTGTAAGTAATTTAGAATATATTAAAAATTTAATTGTTAAATCTATTACATTTTCATTTTTTAATGTATATTTTTTTACTAAAATATTTTCTTTTAATGGAACAAAATCTGTTTGAGTTATTTTTAAATTAAAATATGTGTTTCTTATTTCAGTATTTAAAACATTTGTATCTTCTGAATAATATTGATTATATGCATTGTTTATATCATCGTGTAAGTAAATTAAATTTGAATCATTAACTACTATTCCGGTTCTAAAAAAATCTATAAACTGTTTATAATCTGGACTTGGGTATGTTAATCTTAATAGTTCACCTTTATTTGAGAAACTTGCTCTTATATTTTTATTTCCTATTATTGCATCATTATAATATTTCATTTTGCATATTCTCCTTATTATTCTTCTACTATTTCTAAAATTTTTCTTTCTAATTCTTTTATTTTATCATTTACTTTTAATAATGTTTCATCTTTTGTATTATTATTTATATCTTCTTTGATAAAGCCTGTCATATCTTCTATTTCTTCTTTTAATGTTTCTAGTCTATCAATTAATTCTAATCTTATATATTTATATTTTTCATTTGTTTTAGATATTAATTTTACTAAACTATCATCTAATGAGTATTGTTCAGCATATTCTGGTATTGTTACTGGTATATTTGTTGTTTCAATTATTTTTTCTTTTAAATCTTCTTGCCCTTGTTCTTCCCCGTGTACTAAAAATATATGTTTTGGTTTTGTGAAGAATGAATATATAAAGTTTAATAACCATTCTTGGTCTGCGTGCCCAGAATATCCTTCTATATATTCAATTCTAGCATTTACTGCTATTTCTTCTCCAAATATTTTTACTTTTTTTGCTCCTTCAATAATCTTTCTTCCTAATGTTTCTGGTGCTTGATAACCTACAAATAGTATTGTACTATTTGGATTCCATAAATTATGTTTTAAATGATGTTTTATTCTTCCTACATCACACATTCCACTTGCAGATATTATAATTGCTGGTTCGTTACTTTCATTTAACATTTTTGATTCTTCTGCTGTTTTTGTAAATTTTAATCCTGGAAATTCTAGTGGATTATCTCCTTTTTTCATTTCTTCTTGTACATCATAATCAAATAATTCTTTATTATTATTAAATACTTCTGTTGCTGATATTGCAAGTGGACTGTCTACATATACTGGTGTTTGCATTAAATGTTTATATTTTTTTGTAAATTCTTCATCATTTTTTCTTTCTTTTAGTTTATTTAGTTCATATAAAATTTCTTGTGTTCTTCCTACTGCAAATGATGGTATTACAACACTTCCGCCTGTTCCTAATGTTTCTGAAACAATATCTAAAAATAATTCTGCTTTATTATCATTTCTTATATGTAATCTATTACCATAAGTTGATTCCATTATTAAGTAATCTGCTGATTCTATCATTGTTGGTGATGATAATAGTGGTATATCGTTATTTCCTAAGTCTCCTGTAAAGACAATTTTTTCAGTTTTGCCATTTTCTGTTACCCATACTTCTATGATGCTTGAACCTAACATATGTCCTGCATCATTAAATCTTACTTTTATGTTTTCATCTATTTCAATTATTTCATCATAATTAATTGGTTTAAATATTTCTAATGATTTTATTGCATCTTCTGCTGTATAAAGTGGTGGTAATTCTTTCTTTCCTTCTCTTTTTCTTTTTCTATTTTTCCATTCTACTTCCATTTCTTGTATATGCCCACTATCTGGAAGCATTATTGAACATAAATCACACGTTGCTTTTGTTGCTAATATTAAATTTCTATATCCATTATTATATAGTTTTGGAATTCTTCCTGAATGGTCTATATGTGCGTGTGTTAATAACATAAAGTCTATTTCATTTATATTATATGGAAATTCTTCTTGATTTTTTTCTTCTAATGAACTTTTTCCTTGATACATACCACAATCTATTAAAAACTTTTTTCCTGCTCCTTCGACTAGAAAGTTTGACCCTGTTACAGTTTTAGTTGCTCCAAAAAATGTTATTTTCATAGATACCCTCCATTAATTAAATAATTTCATTTTTTTATTAAATTTTATTTTTTTTGTGTCTATATCATTTATATCAATTTGTATGGTTTCTGAAATTGTTTCTTCATCATATAAAACTAACACTATATTTTCATTTTCTATTTTAAATTCAAATTGAATATTTTCTAATGATATTATCTTTGTGTGAAAAATATTGTCTATTATGTTTAATTCCATATTTCTATTTATTACTTTTAAACTGTATAATTTTTCTATTAACATATTTTCAACATCTACCAATTTTGGTTTTAAATCTTTTACATCTTTTATACATTCTTCTTTTGTAAATGGAATAAAATTATAATATCTTAAACAATATGTTAAATATATTACTTCTCTTTTTGTATCTACCTTTTCAATTTGTACTTTAAAACATTCTAAAAAGAATTCTTGTAATTTAATCATTTCTTTTGTTGTCGGTGTTTTTAATTTTCCATCTAATTTTATATTATTCAATAATTCTAAGTCTTTTTCAAATTTAGTTTTAATATTTGTATAATTTTTTGGTTCTAACATTTTATTGTATTCTTCAATTTTTTCTAACTCCTTTTTTCTGTCTCTTAACAAGATTTCTGAAAAATGGCTTAAACTAAAAATTTTACTATGTTCTGGCATTTTATCATTTCTATTTTTATATTCTTTGAATAATAACTCCTTATTGTTTAATAT
>CANOPV010000111.1 GCA_947568605.1 uncultured Clostridium sp. | reverse complement strand
ATATAGACACAGAAACAAGAAATGAAAATCCATATAATTTTAATTTTGATGAAATAGGCGAAAAAGAGATAATAAGAGGAGCAATAGAAAGTAATGTATCAATATTCTTACACGGAAAACCAGGTTGTGGAAAAAGTGATAGAGTAAAACAATTAGATCCAGACTTTATAGAATTAAATTTAAGCCATTTAGATCCGGAATTATTAGATGGACTAGCAGGAGAAAAAGACGGAAAAGCAGTACATATAAAACCACCGTGGTTAGAAGAATTAGAAGAAAAATGCAAAACTGAACAAGAAAAAATACATATATTATTTTTAGAAGAATTAACAAACGCATCATCAATGATGCAATCAAAAGCATACGGAATTGCCTTAGATAAAAAGGTAGCAGGAAGATGGAAACTTCCTGAAAATGCAAGAGTAGTTGCAGCAGGAAATGAATTAGAAGATTCATTAGTAGCAAACGAAATAGCAGAACCATTATATGACAGATTTGCACACATAAATATAGAAACAACAGCAGAGAATTGGCTTGAATGGGCTATAACAGAAGAATCATCTTATGAAAGATTAGATTATAAAAAAGATGAAAAATCAAGACCAAAAATACATCCAGCAATATATGCTTTTATAAGTCTAAAAGGAGAAGAAGTATTAAGAACTCCATATAATACACAAGAACCAAAACCGCACGCTGACCCTAGAAGATGGAAAATGGCATCAGATATGTTATATGCGTCAAATAACCCAAACACATTAAAAGCAATAATAGGAGAAGACTTAACAAGAGACTTTATATATTTTTGTCAAACACCAACAATAACAATACAAGATGTAATAAAAGGAAATTATAAACAAGAAGACATAGACAAAATGGACTTAGGAGAAAAACTAGCAACAATAACAGGATTAGTAACAGTAGATAGTGAAAATATGCCAAAAATAAGAAACTTCATTAAAAAATTAGGAACAGAAATGTGTAAAAAATTTGAAGTACAATGGACACACGGAAAAGAAGAAAGACTAGAACAATTACAAGAAATAATAATGTTAGAAAAACAACAAGAAGAAATGGAAAAACAAGATATAGAACTGCATAGTAGTAAAGAAGCAAAAGATATGGCAAATAATGGAATTGGCATATTTACAAAATTATTTGGAAGTTATAGAGGAGACACAAATAAGGAAAATATAAACAGAGGAGAATAAATAATGTTTGAATTAGAATATAGCGAAGCAGCAGTAGAAGTATTAGACATTTTAGAACACACAAACAAAAAAGATGTAGAAAAAATACCATTAAGTTTTATAAAATACTTAGTAAATATTGCATCATTAAATTATAAAGTTAAATTAGACCATTCCAAACCAATAAACGAATTAAATATAACTAAAAAAACAAAAGAAATACTTGGAGCAATATATATAAAATGGTGGAGTAATGAAAAAGAGCAAGAAATATACAAACAACAAATAAAAAAATATGATGAAATACAACAAGAAAAACTTAGAGAAAAATATAATTATGAAAAAATATTTGAAAAAAGAAAAGAAAAAATTATAGATGAAAACAAACAAAACGAAACAGTTGCAATGATAAAATACGAAGAAAACATTTTCAAAAAAATAATAAACAAAATATTAAGTATATTTAAAAAGTAATAAAAATACATCAGAAAGGAATGGTAAAAATGAATAAAGAACAAATAGATTTATTAGGAGAATATATAAAACAAAGAGATACAGCAATTTTAATAGAAGAAATACCAGAAAATATAATAAAAAAAGGAGCAGTTGTGTTAGAAAGTAATTGCTCAAAAGAAGAATTAATGGGCAATTATGAAAATTTAGAATATAAATTACCAAAATGGTATAAAGAACTAAGTAAAACAGCAAAAATTCATACTCCCATTTTAGTAATAAAAGACATTAACAAAATACCACAACAAGAGCAAAGAAAATTTATAGAAATTCTTAAATATAGAAAAATATATATTAATAAACTACCTCAAAACTGTGTAATTTTTGTTACATACAAAAACTTAAAAGAAAATCCGATAGAAGAAGAAATATATTCATTTTTGGCTCATATCTAAGGAGGAATAATATGGATATAAACACAATAAAAACAAAACTTCTTATAAAATATCCTACATTTGGAAGCATCATTGCAAATATTCAATTTCAAGAAAACAATAATATAAAAACTGTAAGAACAGATGGAAAAGTCATACAATACAATAATAACTTTTTAAGCAAATTAACACAACAAGAGCAAACATTTTTATTCGCACACGAAATATGTCATATCGCATTTGACCATATATACAGAAGTGAAGGAAAAGACAGTAAAATTTGGAATAAAGCAACAGACGCGGTAATAAATGCGTTGTTGCAACAAGACGGATTACCATTAGTAAAAGGTGGAATAGATATTAAAGAAGCAGTAAATTATAATGCAGAAGAAATGTATGAAAAATTATTAAAAGAAAAAAAGCAAAATTCAAAACAAAACAAAAATGGAAAAGGTGAAAAAGATGTACGGGCACGGGGCACCGTACCCACAAAACGAACAAGAAGAAATATCAGAGCAAGGAGAACAAGAAGATATAGACACGGAATACGAAACACATAATTTATGGAAAAAAGCAATAGAAGACAGAAAAAAAGAACAAGAAACCGAAAAAGATGTAGGGGAACGGAGAACCATACCCACAAAATGAACAAGAAGAAACATCAGAACAAAGAAAACAAGAAAATGAAAAAGATGTAGGGGAACGGAGAACCATACCCACAAAACGAACAAGAAGAAATATCAGAACAAGGAGAACAAGAAAATGAAAAAGATATAGAGAAACGGAGAACAGTGCCAACAAAACAAACAAAATGAGCAAAATAATTTTGCCGAACAAGGAGAAATAGAAACATTTAAACAAAACAAAATAGAAAGAAAAAAGAGATTAGAAGAATTAAGCAAAGAATTAATAAACCAAGCATCACAACCAGCAGGAAATGAAATACAAAGGGAAGGAAGAAAATTATTAGATATAGGAATAGCAGCCCCATTAATAGATTGGAGAAGATTATTAAAACAAGCAATAAAATATAATGAAGAATGGAGCAGAAAAAATGCTAGAATGAGAAATGGATATTTTAAACATAAATTAACTCAAATACCAATACCAGAAACAGAAATTTTACTAGACACCAGTGGGTCAGTAAGTGAAATTCTTTTAAAAAACTTTTTAAGAGAATGTAAAAATATTTTAGATACATCAAAAGTAAAAGTTGGATGTTTCAATGAAGAATTTCACGGCTTTACAGAACTAAAAAATGCAGAACAAATAGATAATATGAAATTTCCAATTGGAGGAGGAACAAACTTTAATTCAGCAGTTAAAGCATTTTCAAAAAAAGCCACAAATAAAATTATATTTACAGATGGGCAGGCAAGTATGCCAAAAGAAACTGTAAGAAATGTAATTTGGGTTGTATTTGGAAATCAAAAAATAAACCCAAAAGGTGGAAAAGTAATATACATAACAAGCGAGCAATTAGAAAGACTGTGCCAAACATACATAACAAATAGTAAAAATCTTACAATTTAATATATTTAAAATAATATTCGCCTCACATTTCGATTTAAAGATGTGCATTATAAATTTATGCTAAATTAAAAAATGTAGAAAATGTAGGGGCAAAATCGGTAAGGAATACCTGTGAGGTTTGACCGAATTTTGCCCTAAACAAAAATTATAGAAAAATTAAATTTACACGTTAGGAACGCACAGTGTGCGTCCGCACTTCGAAAAATTTTCCTTGACAAATACATATAAATAGTATATAAATTATGTAATATATATTTTAAATAGAGCAATTCTAATTGTTCTAAAATTTTTTAAAATCAAATGCAACTTAGAAATTACAAAATAAAAACACAGGCAATTCAGCCTAAAACTAATCAATTAAATTTGAAAAAATCTAAAAAAAGGTAGGTGAAGTTATATATTTATAAACAATATATTGTTCTATATAAAAATATATAAATTTTAAAAATTTTATCAAAACTATTGCAAATAAATTGGCAAAATGATAAAATAGAAGGAGAAAAAATATGAAACAAATTTTAACACCTAAAACAGACTATGTATTTACTAGACTATTTAGTAAAAAAGGAAATGAAAGTATGCTAATAAACTTTTTAGAAAGCATACTAAAAACAAAAATTAATAACATTCAAGTAATACAAGAAGCACGACTTGCTAGAACATCAGAAGAAAATAAATATGGAAGATTAGACTTAAAAGTAACCCTAGACACAGGAACAATAGTAAATGTAGAAATGCAAATGAATAATACAGACGATATACAAAGAAGAAGTGCA
>CANOPV010000110.1 GCA_947568605.1 uncultured Clostridium sp. | reverse complement strand
GTACTGTATGTACGCTGAGGATTTTCTTTTGATGAACAACAACGCCAAATGGTAATTATTTTCAATTACTCACTATCGAGTTTTAGGACTGACAAAAACGCCTCCTGCGGCATCTCAACCTTACCAATTTGCCTCATCTTCTTTTTACCCTTTTTTTGCTTTTCAAGTAATTTCTTCTTTCTAGTTACATCTCCACCATAGCATTTAGCCAACACATCTTTTCTCATTGCAGATATGGTTTCTCTTGCAATTATTTTACCGCCAATAACTGCTTGTAATGGAATTATAAATAATTGCCTTGGTATAACAGTTTTTAATTTTTCTACCATTTTTCTTCCTCTTGAATAACTATTATCTTTGTGAACTATAAATGACAATGCATCTACACTTTCTCCATTTACATATATATCTAATTTTACCAATTCTGACCTTACATATTCTTTAAATTCATAATCAAATGACGCATACCCTTTTGTTTTTGATTTTAAACTATCAAAAAAGTCATATATTATTTCATTTAATGGCATTTCATATATTATATTTACCCTTGCATCATCTAAATATTTCATATCAATATATTTGCCACGTCTATTTTGACATATTTCCATAATATTACCTACATAGTCTTTTGGTGTTATTATTTCTGCTGTAACCATTGGTTCTTCTATATATGAAATTTCTTGTGCTACTGGTAAATCAGATGGATTATATAATTCTATCATTTCTCCATTTGTTTTATATACTTTATATATAACAGATGGTGATGTCGTTATTAAATCTAAATCAAATTCTCTATCTAATCTTTCTTGAATAATCTCTAAATGTAATAAGCCTAAAAATCCGCATCTAAATCCAAATCCTAGTGCTGCCGATGTTTCAGGCTCATATACAAGTGATGCATCATTTAATTTTAGTTTTTCTAGTGCAACCTTTAATCTTTCATAATCACTTCCATCAACTGGGTATAGCCCACAATATACCATTGGATTAACTTTTTTATATCCTTGTAATGCCTCTGATGCTGGATTATTTTTTAGAGTTATTGTGTCTCCAACGTGTATATCAGATAAATTTTTTATACTTGCTGCAATATATCCAACCTCTCCTGCTGATATTTCATTTGTTGGTTTATATGTACCTGGTTCAAAATACCCTACTTCTTCCACTGTAAAAACTCTATTTGCAGCCATAAGTAATATTTCATCCCCAATTTTTATTTTTCCATCCATAACTCTTATATATGCTATTGCACCTTTATAATTATCATAATATGAATCAAAAATTAAACATTTTGTAGGTTTTTCTTCATCTCCATTTGGTGATGGAATATCTGTAATTATTCTTTCTAAAACTTGGTCTACATTTAAACCAGATTTTGCTGAAATACAAGGTGCATTCATTGCTTCAATTCCTATTATATCTTCTATTTCTTTTTTTACTTCTTCTGGTCTTGCATTTGGTAAATCTATTTTGTTTATTACAGGTAAAATTTCTAGGTTATTTTCTATTGCTAAATAAACATTAGCCAAAGTTTGTGCTTCGACTCCTTGACTTGCATCTACTACTAATATTGCTCCATCACAGGCTGCTAAACTTCTCGAAACTTCATAATTAAAATCTACGTGTCCTGGTGTATCTATTAAGTTTAATATATATCTTTCACCATTCTTAGCAGTATAATTCATTCTAACTGCTTGTGATTTTATTGTAATTCCTCTTTCTTTTTCTAACTCCATATTATCTAATACTTGACTTTCCATTTCTCTTGCAGATAATACTCCTGTCATTTCTATTAATCTATCTGCTAATGTAGATTTTCCGTGGTCTATATGTGCTATTATACTAAAATTTCTAATATATTTTTGTTTATCTTGCATATTACTCACATTCCTTAAATTAATATATTGTATTATATCACAAAAATTAATTTTTTTCCACTAAAAAAGAACAAATCTTTTAATTTAGATTTGCTCTTTTTGAAATTTAATATTTCCAATATATTTCATAGATTCACTTGATAAATAATTGTTTTCCATAGCGTATTTATTCCACTCTTTTATACTAGGTTTTTTATTATTATCTTTTATATATTGTTTTAATCCTTCTAAACTTTTTTCATAATAATTTAACATTGGGCTATTTTTATAATATTCTACTATTGCTTTATCTAATTCAACACTTATTTCATAAGTTTTATTAGATGTTAGTCCATATTTTTGTATACTATCGTGCAACTTTTTTCTTAATTTACTAATTATCATATTACCATATCACCTTATATAATTCGTTTATATTTACGTCTAAGCCTTTTGCTAACCTTACCATCATTGATAAACTGGGTTCTTTTAAATTGTTTTCTATATCATTTATATGGGTTGTTGATATTCCCGTTTTATCAGATAATTTTGCTAGTGTGACTTTTTTTTCGGTTCTAACTTGTTTTAACAGAATTTGTATATGCATTTCATCACCAAATTTAATATGTACGTATTTTATATAATTTAAACACAAATTTCATCCGTTATGGCTGAATTGGTAAAATTAATGGTTAATTTTGTAATTTAATTTTAACTGCTAATTAGAATATACTTATTATTATATTTTATTTATTGCTATTATTATATCATTTTACAAATAATTTTTCTAGTCTTTTTGTACATTTTTGCTTGTAAGGCTAAAAAAGCAAAGATTATAAAACTAATCTTTGCTTTTTTGTAATATTAAGAACCCTCCTGCACTTCGTGCCACCTCCTTATTTAAGAAACTAAGGTAAAGTATTCGATGTGCAGGCATTAAAATTGCCCCTATATTTTCTCTATATTTTTAAATATTTTAGTTAAAAATTTCATATTTAATAGCCTAATTTCTTTTTGCACAAATTAAATTGTGTTGTCAAGATATTTTCTCATTCTGTAAATTAAATTTTCCTGATTTAATTCAAATACATATTGTATATCAATAAATTATATGCTATAATGTATTTGTACGAAATAAACCTACTAGGAATAACTTAATGTAATTCCTATACAACTTTCTATGGAGGCTTAAAAGTATGAACGAAATTTTATTTACCGGAAAGCAGATACAGGGCGTAACTTGCCTGTTATGTAAAGCAACCCGGGGTCATAATACTTGCATTCTAAGTGATTTTGATCGTAGTCAAATTGATGACAATGAATTGTATTGCACATTTACAACAGACGAATTTGGAAATTTCGACAAAAATTCTGAGGAGGTATTAGCCGTTTGCAAATGGCTTTATACAGATGATATTTTTTCTGATAATGAAGATTTCTTCGTTCGTCACGAAAACTATTATTCAAGAATAAGAAAATAAGAAATAATCCTCCGTAAGTTGAAAAGTGCCAGTGATTTTTTCACTGGCATTTATTTTTTATTTAATATTGTCTTCCCCACACAACCATTTTTTCTGCTTTTTTACCACAACATATACACACATCTGATATTTTTTCTTGTTCAAAAGGAATACATCTTGAATGTGCTCCTGTTAATTCTTTTATTTTATTTTCACATTCTAAATCTCCACACCACATTGCTTTTATATAACCTTGATTATTATTTATTTTTTCTTCAAATTCATTTAAGTTTTTAGCAATGGATGTTTTTAAAATATTTCTTTCTTTACACATATTATACATATTTTGTTGAATTTCATCTAAAATATCCTGTAACTTTTCTTGTAACTCAGTTAAATTAATTTCTATTTTCTCATTATTATCTCTTCTAACCACAATACATTTTCCATTTTCAATATCACGTGGTCCTAATTCAATTCTTACAGGTACGCCTCTCATTTCCCAATCATTAAATTTATAACCTGGTGAATATTGTTCTCTTATATCTAATTCAATTCTATATTTTTCTTTTAATTCATTAAATATCTCTTGTGCCTTTTCTTTTACACCTTGTTTATGCATTGCAATTGGGACTATAACTGCTTGTATTGGTGCAATTTTAGGTGGAAGTTTTAGACCCCTATCATCTCCGTGAGCCATTATTATTGCTCCAATTAATCTTGTACTTATTCCCCAAGAAGTTTGATATGCGTATTCTTCTTTACCATCTCTATTTTGAAATTTAATATCAAATGGTTTTGTAAAGTTTTGACCAAAGTAATGTGAAGTTCCTGCTTGTAATGCTCTACCATCGTGCATTAAAGTTTCAACTGTATATGTATTTTCTGCTCCTGCAAATTTTTCTTTTTCGGTTTTCATACCTTTTAAAACAGGAATTGCAAGGCAATTTTCTATAATTTCAGCATAAATTTCTAACATCCTTAAAGTTCTTTTTCTTGCTTCTTCTTCTGTTTCGTGTATTGTATGTCCCTCTTGCCATAAAAATTCTCTTGAACGTAAAAATGGTCTTGTTTCTTTTTCCCATC
>CANOPV010000109.1 GCA_947568605.1 uncultured Clostridium sp. | reverse complement strand
AGAAATTGAAATACACTGGAAAATTTAATTGTTGTACTTTACGAGTTGTACCAGAGCAAAAAGCAAGAGCAACTTATGAAAAATTAATAAATTTATGTAGAGATAATCCTGATGTAGTAGACCCACTTAGATTTTTAAGAGAAAGAGAAGTAGTACACTTCCAAAGATTTGGAGAAGCACTAAGAGGAGTACAAGACAAACTAGCAGAAAAGAAATTTTATATGAATGGTTGCAATAATATGATTAATAATAATGATAACTGTAATTGCAATAATTAATAGTTAAAAACTCATAATAATAAATGTTGTTATGAGTTTTTTGTTGTATAAAATGTAATAAAAAAATATTTAATTCATAAAATTATTAGAGGAGAGATTAAGATGGATAAAGTAAAAAAATATCAAATATTTAGTGTAATTTTTGTATGTATATTAGGGACTTTATTACATTTTACATATAAATTATCTAATGAAAATTCAGTAGTCGCTTCATTTTCTGCAATTAATGAAAGTGTTTGGGAACATTTAAAATTATTATTTTTTCCTATGTTATTAACTACAATAGTTGGATATTTTTATATAGGAAAAAGTATTCCCAATTTTTTATGTTCAAAAACATTAGGAATACTTGCATCAATTTTATTTATAATTATATTTTTCTATACATATACAGGAATAATTGGAAAAAGTATTGTTTTTATTGATATAGCCTCATTTTTTGTTGCAGTTATGTTAGGAGAATATTTATCATACAAATTGATAATCAGTAATTTTATTTGTAACAATATAATAGCAATAATTATATTAACATCACTATTAATATGTTTTATAATATTTACTTATTTTACCCCTAAAATAGAAATTTTTAAAGACCCAATAACAAATAAATATGGTATTAAAAAAACTATGTCAAATCAAAAATGACATAGTTTTTTTAAATTTTCCTTTTTTGTCTAACAATTTTATGATATAATAGTTAATGCAACTAAAAATTAACAAAAAACAACTAAAAATTGGTAGAACGCAACCAGTAGAATATATATAATTTGATGCAAGAAAGGAGGATTCAATATGAAACTATCAGATAATTTAAAAGATATTAGAAAAAAGAATGAACTATCACAAGAACAGCTTGCAGAAAAATTAGGAGTATCAAGACAGGCAGTTTCAAAATGGGAATCAGGACAAAGTTATCCAGAAATGGACAAATTACTACTAATATGCAAACTTTTTAATTACAATATTGATGAATTAGTAAATGAAAATGTTAAGGAGGTAAATGAAACAAAACAATCTAAGATAAACTTCAATAAATATGTAGAAGATTTTTTTAACTTTATAACCAAAACAGTAAATATGTTAAGTATTATGAAATTTAAACAACGAATTAAATGCTTATTTGAACAAATACTTGTAGTAGCAATTTTACTTATTATATTTGCTATTATTGGTGCAATTGGTTTATTAATAGTAGAAGGAATATTTGATGGATTTTCTTATGTAATGTTTTCAAGAATAACAAGTATTTTACAAGCAATTTATATTATACTTGCTTTAATCATTGGAATTACAATTTTATTACATATATTTAAAATTCGTTATTTAGATTATTATGAAATTGTAGAAAATGTAGATGAAGATAACAGCGAAATTAATAAAGAGGTAAAAACAAAAGAAAATATAATTAATACTACTAATAATAAAATATTTTTAGAAAATAAAAAAGAAAAAATTGTAATAAGAGATGCTGAGCATTCTATTTCTAAATTTTTAGCAGGCATAGCAAAAATTGTATTATGGTGTGTAAAATTTATTGTAGCGTTTTATGCTATATTTTTCGCATTTACATTTGTAGGATTAGTGGCATTATTAATATCTAGTTTTGTTTTTGCTAAAACTGGTTTAGTTTTCTTTGGAGGATTGCTATGTTTAATATCTGCTATAACAATTAATTATATCATTTTACAGATATTTTATAATTTTATTATAAATAAGAAAAATAAAAAATCTCTACTAGCAATTTTATTTATATCTTCATTAATAATTGCTGGAATAGGTATAGGAATAATATCAATTGGAATTACTCAATTTAATTATATTGAAGATGCAACAGAAAATACTGAAATTGAAGATATATATACTACATCAATGAATGAAAAATTATATATTGCAAATTGGATAGGAGATGTGGAATTTATTCCAAACGATTCAGATGAAGTAAAAATTCTAGTAAAACATTCTAAATATAATAAAGTATATTTTACAGAAAATGGATATAATATAACAATTCATTATTATGAGGATAATACAAAAATAATGGAATATCTGAGAAGAGTTATAGAAGATATTAATAATAAACAAGTTAAAGATTATTATAAACCAAAAGTATATGTATATACATCTCAAAGTAATATTGAAAATATAGTAACAAATGCTAGATATAATATAGATTATTAATAATGATTAATTAATTCAAAAAGTAATATCATAAGTCAATATTTCGTAAAAGAAATATTGACTTATATTAATTTTAATTATAAAATATTTATAACTTGTGTGGAGGAGATATATTTGGAGAATTATTTAGATTTAAGAAATAGTAATGATTATTTAAAATTAAACAAAATAGGAAATATCATAAAAAATGGAGGAATAGTTGTATTTCCAACAGAAACAGTTTATGGAATAGGTACAAATGCATTAAATGAAAAATCTATTAAAAGGTTATATGAAATAAAAAAAAGACTATTAAATAAGCCAATCAGTTTATTAGTAAATAATATAGATATGGTAAATCAAATTGCTAAGGACATTACTAAAAAAGAATATGAATTAATGGAAAAATTTTTTCCAGGACCATTTACAATAATATTAAAAAAGAAAGATATTATACCAAATATTGTTACAGCAAACTTAGATACAGTAGGAGTTCGTATGCCTAATAATGATATAGCAAGAAAACTTATTGAATATGCAGGAGTTCCTATTGCTACTACAAGTGCAAATATTTCAGGGGAGATAAGTGAAACGAATTTAAAAAATATAATAGAGATATTTAATAATAAAGTGGATTATTTTATAGATGGAGGAGAAAGTAATTTAGGAATTCCATCTACCATTGTAAAAGTAACTAATGATATTCCTTATATATTAAGAAAAGGAAGTATAAAAGAAGAACAGATTTTCAAAAATTAATTGCAAAATTTAACAGTTTTATATATAATATGCTAGAAAGGTGATATTAGTGGAAGATAACAAAATAATAAGTCCAGAATTAGAAAATTATGATGAAGAAAAGGTTGAAAAATCATTAAGACCAAAGATATTATCAGAATATATTGGACAAGATAAAGTAAAAGAAAATATGAAAGTATATATAGAAGCGGCAAAAAAAAGAGGAGAGCCCCTTGACCACGTATTATTATATGGACCTCCGGGACTTGGAAAAACTACGCTTTCAAACATAATTTCAAATGAAATGAATTCAAATATAAAAATAACATCAGGACCAGCAATTACAAAGCCGGGAGATTTAGCAGCATTACTTACTAACTTATCTGAATTTGATGTTTTATTTATAGATGAAATACATAGATTAAATAAAAGTGTTGAAGAAATTTTATATCCAGCATTAGAAGACTATACATTAGATATTATAATAGGAAAAGGACCAAGTGCAAGGTCAATAAGATTAGATTTACCTAAATTTACTTTAATTGGAGCAACAACAAAAGCAGGTTCTCTTACTACACCGCTTCGAGATAGATTTGGAATAGTAAGTAGACTAGAATTATATACAGTAGAACAATTAGAAGAAATAGTTACAAGGTCAGCAGCAATATTAGAAATTAATATAGAAAAACAGGCTTCAAATGAAATAGCAAGGCGTTCAAGAGGAACGCCAAGAATTGCAAACAGAATTTTAAGAAGAGTAAGAGATTATGCATCAGTATTAGGAGATGGAACTATTAATTTATCAATAGCAAAAATTGCTTTAAATAAATTAGAAATTGATAACTTAGGATTAGACGAAATAGATAGAAAAATGTTAGAGACAATAATAGTTACTTATGGTGGTGGACCTGTTGGTTTAGAAACATTAGCAGCAACAATTGGAGAAGAAGTAGACACAATTGAAGATGTATATGAGCCATATTTAATACAAATAGGCTTTATATCAAGAACACCTAGAGGAAGAATTGCTTTACCAGATGCATATAAACATTTGGGAATAGAATACATAACAAAATAGAAAGAATATGTTATAAAATTAATATTAAATAAATTTTATAAACTATTATACGAGGAGATAAATTATGAAATTACTATTACATACTTGTTGTGCACCTTGTAGTGTCTATTGTATAGATAAATTAAGAAATGAAAATATTGAACCAAATGTGTATTGGTTTAATCCAAATATACATCCCTATACTG
>CANOPV010000108.1 GCA_947568605.1 uncultured Clostridium sp. | reverse complement strand
TTTGCAAAGCAGTAAAATAAAGCAAGATTTAAAATGTTTTGTAATAATACAATTACTATATATAGATTAGTCTTTTTTGCTCCTCTAAGTGTTTTTTCTAATATACCAGATGTTCCTAATGATATTAAAAGTAATAATGCCAATGCTAAATATTGTGACACAGGTATTGTTGTTGATATCCTAGAAAATATTATTGTTACAATAATTGCTAGTCCTAATGTACATATCCACTGTACAATTAAGTTAGAAAAAAAAGATTTCTCATCTTCCTTATATGTATCATAATATCTTAAAGCTGATGATCCGACCCATCCTATAATAATCTCAATAAAAACTTGAATAATACCTAATATTAATGAATATTGTCCATATATACTTGAATCTAATAAATATGAGTATGCTGAAATAGATAAAAAACCTATTATACCAACAAAAATTTTAATACTAAAAAACTTTATTACATCCTGCTTATTTTTTGACATCTTACTTCCCCTCTATATTAAATAATTTATATCTTTTTATTATTTCGTATAATTTAACTTTATATTTTTTATTAGATATTTTACTCCATCTTTCTAAATATACAAAATACATAAATTGTAAAAAGTATAATTTCTTTTTATTTTTTGTAAATTCAAAATCAAATATATTAAAAATTTTTTCAAAAATTAAATCATATTTTGAATTAAAAAAGTTATCTAGTAATTCATAATTATTTTTACTAAAAACTTCAACAAACATAAACATAAATATATCATAAAAGAATGGATATTCTTTTGCATTTTCCCAATCAATTACATATAATCCATTATCATTAAATATAATATTAGATTCCCACATATCACCGTGTAAATATAAAAATGGAATATTATTTTCAATATTAATTTTTTCTAATTTATCACATATATTTCTTATCATTTCATCTTTTATGTTATTTTTATTATAATTAAAATTTATAGTTTTATAAATATTTTCTTTTGTATAAAATAGTTTTAAATTTAAGTCTAATATATTTTTAAATTTTTCTTCTAAATTAATTTCTAAATTATTTTTTATTCTTTTTTCAATAATTACTTGATTACTATCATCGAATTCTTTAATATCTGGTATTAAATAAAATCTTTTATAAAATTCAATATTATTTTTAATTTTTAAATAATCATATTTATTACCATATATAGTAATGATTAATTCATTTTGTAAATCAAAAATCTTTAATCTCCTTTTATCTTTAGAAAATAATATAATTTCTCCGTTTATATTCATTATCTTTGTTAATAGTATAATTAAAAATTCTAGAAAGTATATTTCCAGTTTTAAAAACTATTTTATTCTTTTTGCAATTTAAGACAGACCATAAATTATTTACTATTTCATTATTATTATCTAAATTTTTATTGTAAATATATGAAAATGATGGATCAATTTTATATACGCCCGTTTTTAAGTATTTTTGAGCTATTTTTAAAATCTTTATAAAATTTCCTCTTAACATATATATAAATATATTTAATATTCTTCTCAAAACTAATCATATTCTCCTTTTTATGTATATTATATTTAAAAAGTATAATTGAATTTATATTTTATTTCTTTTTTTAATTATTTTAAATATCTTTGATACTAATTTATATATAGTTTTTGAGTATATTTGAAAATAAATTAAATTTTCCTTCATAAGTAAATTAAAACCAAAATAATAAAAAATATTTATATTTTTTAATTTATTAGAAATCATTTTCTTATTATTAATTTTGATTTTTTCATTTCTTAATCTCATAATATCATTTTTTATTTCACTATTGTATTTTATATTTGCAAATAATTTTAACGAAATTGTTGTAAAATAATATGCAGATTTAACTATTGCCTTCTTTCTATATTTTTCTTTATCAATTATATTAAAAATATCAACATAATTATATAAAATATCATATGTATTTAGAGAATCAATTATTTTCTTTTTCATAGATTTGAAACAAATTTTATTTGTAATTGATTCATCATTTATATAATAATTATATAAATAATCTGGTATAAATAATAACGAATCAATATTATTTAATATCAATAAGTTTATCTGCAAATCTTCTCCATATTTTAAATTTTTATTAATATTATCAATTCCAATTAACTTATCCTTTTTTATTAATTGCATCCATACACAATTGCAATATGCAGTATCGTATAAGATATCATATAATTTTGGTTCGAAATTTTCTTTCATATAAATAGTAGGCTCATCCACTATTTTTTTATTATATGATATAGACTTATCTCTATACATTTTATAATTACATTTAACTAAATCTATATTATATTCTATTATATAAGAATACATCTTTTCTAACATTATATTATCTATACAATCATCTGAATCTACAAACATAATATATTTTCCACTTGAATTATTATATCCCTCACATCTAGAATACATAGTTCCTTTATTTTCTTTTCTATTTATAAATTTTATATTATTATTATTGGAAATATAATCTTTTATTATTTCTTCGCTTTTATCTGTTGAACCATCATTTATTAATACTATTTCAATTTTTTTATATGTTTGGTTTAATATTGAATCTATACATCTTTTTATATATTTTTCGCTATTATATACTAATATAATTACACTTATTAAATCATCATTATAGTTACTCATATTTTTCTCCCTTTATTTGTAAGTCATTATTATATCTCAATAATATATAAATTGGTAATATAAGAGATATTAAAAAATAAAAAATTTCTCCTTTTATTTCAAAAGCAACTAATGTAATTAATATAATAAAACATATAAATTTTCCCCAATTTTCATTATTAATTTTAAATTTTTTATACATTCCATATAATATAAATAAACAAGACATATATCCCATTAAAGTCAAAAATATTCCATAAAATAAAATTGGTCTCATTATTCCTGCATCTGTTCTCATATAGTATCCGCCACTAGAAGATGTATATAAACCATCTCCAATTAAAAACGTATCAGTGTCCATTTTAAAATACATCCTAGTAAACAATGTTTCACTTGATCCAGTTGATAAATCACCAGTTTCAATATAATTGATAAATACTGAAAATGCCCAATTATACCATGTTCTTATTATTTCATTACTATCTTTTAAATAATTAATTACAACTATCAATATAAGAACGCTTAATATTAAAGTAATTAATATTTTAGGTTTTTTTATTAGCAAAACAGGTATTATTAACGATGTAATACATAATATTACTAATAAACCTATTCTTCCGTAAAAAAATGTTCCCAATAATGATAATAATAAAACAATATATTTTGAAATATTTTTCATTACATTGCTTTTAGATAAAATTAAATACATTGATAAAATATATGATATTGCACACATAAATGTCTGTCTAAAACCTGAAAAACCAATTATACTATAACGAGTTACATAATTTCGTAACTCTGCTAATTCAATTTCATTTGCCCCATTATAAATTATGTTATTTTTCCAAAATGTTTTTAATGATGGAAACATTAAAAATATTATAGTAGTACATACCAAAATACTACATGATAGTACATAATATTTTATATATAAATCTAGTTTTGCATTTTCTTTATATATTCTTATAAAGATTGAAATTAAGAATAACGATTTTGATGATAAATTTATTATGCTTATTAACCTTCTAGTATATGAAAAATCATTTGTTCTATATCCTAATGGTATAATAATAGAACCTGCAAAAATTATTAAATAACATATAAAGGCCCATACTATATATTCAGTAGTGATATACTTTTTTAGTTTTCTAATATTAAATATTATACCTATGTATGAAATTCCATAAATTAATAAATATTGATATATTCCAATTCCTTTAAATGCAAAAGGAAAATACATATAAAAACATAATAATAAAAATGGAATATTTATATTTCTTTTATTCATCATTAACTCCCTATTTCTTTTATTGCCTCATAATTTCTTTTACAATTATAAGTATCACGTAGTTTAAAAAAGTGATTTATTCTATCTAAATACTTTTCTTCTAATTTATATCCTAAATTATATATTCTAATAATTTCATTTATTAATTCATTTTCTTTTTCTATAACAGGTCCAAATCCGTCATTCTCATAACTAAAATAACCTTCTTCATATTGTTTACTTCTAAATTCTTCTTTATCAAATTGATAATAAATTAATGGTTTACACATATAAGCAAAGTCCATATTCACACTTGAATAATCTGTTATCATTAATGCAGATTCTTTTAATAAATCTTGAATATCCATTTCATTAGCAGTTACTATTTTTATATTTTCACTTTTAGCACTAAAATTTTTAATAAATTTTTGCATATTTCTATGTGGAAAAAAATATATAATAATATTATTTTTTTCAATATATGATATTAATTTATCATTATTTATTAAAGAATTATAAGTTTTAAAATAATTTG
>CANOPV010000107.1 GCA_947568605.1 uncultured Clostridium sp. | reverse complement strand
AGTATGAGCAATACCAAGAGTTCCTTCTAAATTATCAATACCATCTAAATCATATAAATTTGCAACTCTACCTTTATTTTTCATATTAGAAATTCCATACTTTTCAATAGTAGAAATTCCAGCAGAATCATATCCTCTATACTCTAATTTTAAAAGTCCATTTATAAGTATTGGACTAGCCTTTTTGTTACCTATGTAACCAACAATTCCACACATATTGTGCCTCCTTAATAATTATTTGTCTATATAGAATTTTTATTGTAGAGGCACGGGGCACCGTGCCATTTTGTTAAATAAAAAATCTATATAAAATATTAAATATATGTGTTTTAAAAGAAAATTACATTCCATTAATTTTGTTATAATATTGCTATTATTTTTTATTAATGAATATTGACAGTAATTGTGCCATAGAGTTACCCGCCGAATATTTCGATAAACTCTAACCTCGTCAACAATGATTTGTTTTAATGATAAATTCCTATTGGGTTACCTTTGATAGTTTGGTAATGAAATTACTTTTATTATATTCCTTCATTGTCCAGGCGCTTAAATAAAAAAAAATACTCCTTTCTTAAAAAAATACACTTTTAAAACAATATACTATATTATATTACTACAAAAAACAAAATGTAGCAAGTACAATTAAAAAAAAATTACAGTTTATATACATATTACATTACTGTTCAGTTTAATTAGTTATTCTGCTCCGCTTTATTTGACTCAAAATTATTTTTAATGAAATTTATTAAAATGCTATAACACAACCTATTTTTTATAGCATTTTTTAAAAAATTAGGTCTTCCAGACCCACGGGTATTCTCCGCCTCCACGGTTATTAGACTGTAATTTTGAAAAAAATCTATAAAAAGGTTGTGAAATTAATAATTACACTAAAATTTTATTTAAAATAATTTTCGCATCACGCTTTTCTTAAAATATTGTTTAGTCTGAACAATAACCTTAATTTTCATTTAAAATGCAATAAAAATTTAATTTATTTTAAAAATATGAATTTTTTAAATCATTTGACATATAATGAAAAAAGTAGAATACTATATTTAACTTAATTAAGTAACAAAGAAATTTATCGAAGATTCGAGAAAAACTGAATGTGTGGTAGCATTTAGTTTTTCTCATTTTTATTGCATATAAAGATTATAAATTTTTACAAAAAAAGATAATGTAGCGAAGTGGTAGTGCTACATTATCATAATTTCGGTTAGCTAAACCTCATTTTGTTGTTGGTCATTTGGTTTATTGCTTTTTGTGCCTTGATCAATTGCCACTTGATTCAAGTCTTTTTCTTTTTGTAATATTAAGTCTACCAAACGCCATACTAAATCTGCATTATTCATCGAAGATTCCCCATTTCACAAAGATTTCCTTTGAAAAAGAGGTTCTAATTATACTTTATTTTTTAATATTTTACAATAAAATTTAAAGATAATTTTTTATAAAAAAAATTGAAATTTTAATAATTTATGATAAAATTATAAATAGTAAAAAATAAATCGAGGTTAGAAAATGTTTATAATAGAAAATGAATTAAAAAAATTGCCAGACAAGCCTGGTGT
Source organism: uncultured Clostridium sp. (assembly GCA_947568605.1). Lineage (GTDB taxonomy): Bacteria > Bacillota > Clostridia > TANB77 > CAG-508 > CANRES01. The sequence goes on along the minus strand of CANOPV010000107.1, from coordinate 2,882 downwards.
ATATATAATGAAAGACATAGACGACAAAATAATATATGTAGGAAAAGCAATATCATTAAAAAATAGAGTAAGACAATATTTCAGAAAAACAAACAAAACAAAAAGAATAGAAAATATGGTAAGTCTAATAGACCACTTTGAATACATAGTAGTAGATAATGAAGCAGAAGCACTAATATTAGAATGTAATTTAATAAAGAAAAATAGACCAAAATTCAATGTATTATTAAAAGACGACAAAACATATCCATATATAAAAGTAGATATAAAATCAGACTATCCAAACGTATTTATAACAAGAAAAATACAAAACGATGGAGCAAAATACTTTGGTCCTTATGCAAATCCAGGAAGTGCCAAAGAAATGTTAGACTTTATCAAACAAAAATTTAAAATAAGACAATGTAAAAACTTCAAAAATAAAGATAGAGTATGTTTAAACTATCATATAAAAAGATGTTTAGGAGCGTGTGTAGGAAAAATTTCAAAACAGGAATATATGGAGCAAATAAACCAAATAATCTTATTATTAGAAGGAAAAACAGAAAAAATAATAAAACAACTAGAAGAAGAAATGGAGTTAGCATCAAAAAAACAAGAATATGAAAAAGCAGCATATATTAGAGACAAAAAACTAGCAATAGAACAAATATCACAAAAACAAAGAGTATCAAATATAAACGAAAACGACATAGATGTAATAGGAATTTCAAAAAATGAATTATTAGTATGTGTAGAAATATTTTTCATTAGAAAAAGTAAAATGATAGGTAGAGAAAGTTATTTCTTCGATGACCTAAAAGATATGTCAGATGCAGAGATAGTTTCAGGATTTATAAAACAATACTATATAGATTCTCAAAGTATACCAAGCAAAATAATGATAAAATATAATATTGAAGATAAAGAAGCAATTGAACAGTGGTTATCTGAAAAACAAAACAAAAAAGTAGAAATAAAAATACCAAAAATAGGTGAAAAATTAAGATTTATAGAAATGGCAGAAAATAATGCAAAAGTAACACTAGAAAATAAGATAGACAATAAATTTGATATATTAACAGAATTAAAAACAGTATTAAACCTAGAAAAACTACCAAGAAAAATAGAAACCTATGATATATCAAACATATCAGGAGAATTTGTAGTAGCAGGAATGTGTGTAATGCAAGACGGAAAAGTAAATAAAAAACTATCAAGAAGATTTAAAATAAAAACAGTATTAGGTCAAGACGACCCAAAATGCACACAAGAAGTAGTAGAAAGAAGATTAAAATATTCAATAGATAATGATAAAAGTGGATTCGGAAAACTACCAGATGTAATATTTGCAGATGGAGGAATAACACAAATAAATGCAATAAAAAATGCATTAAAAAAATATAACTTAGATATAAAAGTTTTTGGAATGGTAAAGAATGATAAACATACAACAAGAGCATTAATAGACGAAAATAGAAACGAATTAAAAATATCAGAAAGGCTAATGCACGCAATAACCAATTTTCAAGACACAGTCCACGATACAGCAATAGAATATCATAGAAAATTAAGAGATAAACAAATTTCAAAATCAGTATTAGACAATATAGAAGGAATAGGAAAAGTAAAAAAACAAGAATTACTAAAAAAATTCGGAAGTGTAGAAAAAATAAAAAATGCAACAATTGAAGAAATATGTGAAATAAAAGGAATTAATGAAAAATTAGCAGAAGAAATATTAAAAAATATAAATTAAAGTAAATAAAAGTCGCACAATTTATGATAAAAATAACAAAAATTAATCATAAAAAAATTTTTCCATAATATATATTAATAAAGTAGAAAAATATAATGGAGGATATTATGGAATTTGTAAAAGATGCGATTTTTAATATAAAATTTAATAAAAAAAATTATAGAAAAGGAAAAAAATTATCAGAATATATAACAAGCAATAAATTTATAGTAACATTATTAATATTAGGACTAGCAGTATGTAGCATAAACTGTGTACTAATTTATAACTTTATACAAGTATTAAGTACATTATAAAAAATATTGACTTTTATGTAAAATCAATATATAATAATGTCGTAATTAGTAAAAAATTATCCTTTAAGTTACATTTGTTTGTCATATCAGATGTAAAACCAAAATATTTAAGCAACACCAAAAAATTTTTTGGAAAGGAGAATGAAAGTGAATGCACAAGCAATTACTGAATGCAAAAAGTTAGGTAATGTCATATCTAATGAATATGCTATTCAGTGTATTCAAGACCTATCTCAAAAAACAGATGAAAATAAACATCTTATGTTCAGACTTTTAATAAAAAAAGACCAATACTTTGATCTGCTTTACATAGAAGCAGAAATTCCAAAACATTACAAAGGAATTATTATTGGTATTGACATTAAAGGAGAATATTATCCTAGACAATATTGGGTTAAACAAAATAATGAAATATCTTTTGCAGGCGGTTTAAGAAAAAAATGTCATTATAAAGAAGTAAATATTGAAAATCCGAAATTTGTAGAAGTATTTCAATACTCAGGACAAGAAACTCATCAATTAGATACACCTGAATGGCTGAGAAATTTTGCAAAAGCAAGCAATGTAAACATTGCCTATTTTGAATTCTAACCTTTTTAGAATTAATAAAATATGACACAATATAGCATTCTTAAAAGAGTGCTATTATTGTGAGTATAGATTTGAAGAATTTTATTTTTTTTATATTATAAGAAAGTTCTATCACAATTCTTCGTTAAAATTATTTTTTTTAATTCATTGGCTCCAAATAGCGAAGCAAACTTGTCGCATAATTTCATTAAAAAAATAATCCTTTAACTCGAATTGTTCTAAAAATTCAAAATTACAAAATATAGAGAAATTGTAGG
>CANOPV010000106.1 GCA_947568605.1 uncultured Clostridium sp. | reverse complement strand
AATAAGAAGTAACAATTTTTTGATAACCAGTTTTAAAAACATCAGAAATATACACTAATGACTTTTTATTATCTTTAAATAAAAAACCTTCAATAGTTTGAGATTTAATTTTAGGTATGCCATAAACTAAGCAAATATAATGCTTTTCAATCTCGTGTTTTTTAAACTTATCTAATAATATATCAAGAGAATTATTATTTTTAGCAAAAACAACAATACCAGTAGTATTTCTATCTAATCTATGACAAGGAGCAGGAAAATTATTATTAAAATTATAATAATTTCTTACTAAATCGGTTAAAGACTGTTCGCAAGAATTATTAGACACTACTTCAATATTGTTAGGCTTATTTATTAAAATAATATTATCATCTTCATAAATAATATCTAAATTAAAAGAATTAGTATTAAACAATAAATCATCAGAAATAAAAATTTTAACTTCATCTCCAAAATGCAAAGTAACATTTTCTGAAATTCTTTTATCATTTATTCTAATATCCTTTTTCCTTAAAGCCTTATATAAAACATTAATATTTAGATTTTTAAAATTATCTAAAATAAAAGTATTTAATTTTTTATTATCATATTTTTTATCAACAATTAAACTTTTCATAAACTTATTATAAAATAAATATTTGAAATTTACAAGATTTCTATTTGATAATTTAGAAAATTATGGTATAATATAAATTGATGGTGCATTATTCTAGTTGTACATCTATTACGAGGGTGGGGCTAAAAATCCACTAAAGGGCATATCGATGAAGTTTCTTAAATATGCGCAAAACGCCCAGTTATGCGTGTATTTAGGAAGTAAGAATTTAGGGTAATATGTAATGGCATACATAGTATTCCCTATATTCGCGGAGACTTAAATAAAATCTATTTTAAGTATAACCTATATAAAGTGCCAAGACACAATATATAGTGTAGCCTGCCTTGAGTGGTAGTATTGGGATTGATTGTTAAGATTAATTATACAATTGGCCATTGTATAATTAATTAAGGTTATGAAACTATTACTGCAAAAAAGACTAGTAGTAGATACAGTACATTAAGGAAAACTTCTAGAATGTTTGCTTTATTAAAAGCAAGAAAATTTAGGGATTAAGGTACGGATTTAAGTGGCGATCTAGTTGCCTTATATAAGGATATTCTTTTTAAATGGAAACAGCTAAATAGTAATATTTAGTAAAGAATAGAGAAATTCTACTAGACCTAAACCGTAAAATTTACCTAAATTTTTACCATCTATATAATAATATATAGGAGAGATTAAATAAAAAATGAAAGAAGAAAAAAAGAAAAATAATAAAGAAGAACACTCGAAATATAAATGGTTTATAACTGCTTTTGTATCGACATTTTTATTATCTTTACTTTTTTCGTACATATCAACAAATGCAATAACAGAAATTGAATTAATACCAGCAATACTTATATTAATATTAGTTATTTTTATAGGAATATTATTTGATATAATCGGAGTAGCAGTAACAGTTGCAGATGAAGAAAATTTTCACGCAAAAGCAAGCAAAAAAATATCAGGTTCAAAAACTGCTATAAAATTAATTAGGAATTCAGCAAGAGTAGCAAATATTTGTGCAGACATAATAGGAGATATATGTGGAGTATTAAGTGGGGCAATAAGTGCAATAATTGCTCTAAAAATTTCTGAAAGTTATTCACTTAATATAAATACACAATTTTTATTAAGTGCGATAAGTGCGTCGTTAACAGTTGGAGGAAAAGCAATAGGAAAAGAAATTGCTCAAAAAAATACAGATAGAATTGTTTGGGCAGTGAGTAAGTTATTAAAATTCTTTTACAAATAAATTTTAAGAATAATCAGCATCTTGCGTCGTTAAAATTTAGATAAAAAATCTTCGATGTACAAAATTCAATTCTTCGCTAAAATATTTAAAAATATGCTTTTGGCTCCAATCGCTTCGCGAAGTTGTCGCACGCAAAAGCAATTTTTAAATACCTTTTAGCTCGAATTTCATTAAATAAAATGTTAAAAAAATAATCATTTAATTCTAATTGTCCTAAAAATGCAAAATTACAAAATGTAGAGAAATTGTAGGGGCGAAATCGGTAAGGAATACCCGTAGGTTTGACCTAATTTCGCCCTAAACAAAAATTATAGAAAAATTAAATTATACGAGGGGAGATTTTAATCGCCCGCAGGAAACATTGTTTTTCACATACAAATTATTCGTATTTTGAATTATTAATATTAAATAGAAATAAAAAAGGAGGATAAAGATGGAAAACAAAACACAAGAAATAAAAATAAAATATAAAACAGTTATGATAGCAATAATAGTGATTGAAGTATTAATTATTGTTGGAACAATCTCATATTCAATTATAAAATAACGAATAAATATCATATAAAATACCAATAATATTATTAAGTATGTTAAAGAGAGGAGTAAGTTCAAAATGAAACTTAAAAAATACATACTAATAATATCATTGGTATTTTTATTTTTTATATCAACAAAAACAAAAGGAGCGACTTTAAAAAATGGAATTGAAAACTTTCCTGAAAGTTATCAACCATATTTGCAAGAATTAAAAAGAAAATATCCGAATTGGGAATTTACAGCATTGTATACAGGTTTAGATTGGAATACTGTAATTAATAATGAATATGCAAATAATAGTAATTTAGTTCCAAAATCATATTCAGATGTATGGAAATGTAATATACCAGGTATATATAATATAGAAATAGACTTAGGATGGGTAAATGCATCAAAATCTGCAATAGAATATACTATGGATGCAAGAAATTTCTTAAATGAAGTAAGAATATTTCAATTTGAAAAACAAACCTATGATGAAAGAGTTAATACAAAAGATGGAATTGAAAAGATATTATATGGTACAGAATTTTATAAAAGAAATGTAGAATACTATAATTCAGATGGAAATAAAATTACTATGGATAAAACTTATGCAGATTTAATATGGGATGCGGCAGTATATTCAGGTGTAAGCCCATACAATCTAGCATCAAGAATAAAGCAAGAAGTAGGACCTTTTATAACACATAGTTCAATAAGTGGTAGAGTAGAAGGATATGAGGGTCTATATAATTTTTATAATATTGGTGCAACGAGTTCTGTTGAAGATTTAGGAGCAATAAAAAATGGGCTAAGATATGCAAGAAATGGAAACAATGCATCAGAAGAAGTAAAAAATAATTATTTAATTCCGTGGAACGAACCATCAAAAGCGATAAAAGGTGGAGCAGTTTTTATAGGTAGTAGTTATATATCAGTAGGGCAATATACATTATATTTACAAAAATTTGATGTAAACAATCAATATAAAAATTCTTTATATTGGCATCAATATATGACAAATTGTTTAGCACCATATTCAGAATGTAGTAGCATATATAAAGCATATAATACAAGTGGAATGTTAAATTCATCAATAGCGTTTGTAATACCTGTATATGAAAATATGCCTGATGAAATATGTACAAGACCAGATATATTATCATCAGATTATGAAAAAGATAATACAAAAGTTTATGCAGATGTTAATACTGTATTAAATGTAAGAGTAGGTCCAGGTAGTTCTTATGAAGTATTAACGACTATTTCAAAAGAAGAAATAATGACAAGAATTGGAAAAGGAATACAAGATGGAGAAAGATGGGATAAAATATTATTAAGTGATGGTATGGTTGGATATGTATTCCAAAGTTATATAAAAGAATATGAAGGAGAAATACAAGAGCCAGAACAGCCAGAAGAACCCGAAGGACCGCAACAACCACAAGAACAATATGTAAAATTTGATGATAGCTTAAAAGTAGAAGATTATAAAATATCAGGTTTAGATGTAAATAAATTAACAGTAGAAGAAATAAAGAAACTAATTGATACAAATTCAAAAATAGAAATATATAATTATAAAGATAAATTATTAGAAAATAATGAGAATATAGGTACAGCATCAAAATTGATATTAAAAGATGAAAGTGGAAATAAAGTATATGAATATAAATTTATTTTATATGGAGATGTAAATGGGGATGGAAATATAAATTCATTAGATGCTTTAATAATTCAAAAGCATTTATTAGAAATTAAATTAATAACAGATGAATTATTTTTAAATGCAGGAAATATATCAAAAAATGGAGAAGAGCCATCATCATTAGATGTACTAAAAATACAAAAACACGTACTAGAAATTAATTTTATTAAACAATAATTTGAAAAATAAACTTCGTATTACGTCGTTAAATTCGATATTAATAATCCACAATGTACTAATTTATATAATAGGAATTTTCTGCTACAATTCTTCGTTAAAGTTATTTTTAAAATTAAAATGAACATTCAATTCTTCGTTAAAATATTTAAAAATATGCTTTTGGATCCAATCGCTTCGGCAAGTATATATTTTTTTCCATTTCGCGTCTTCCCACTGATGCTGTAAC
>CANOPV010000105.1 GCA_947568605.1 uncultured Clostridium sp. | reverse complement strand
CTGGAAGACCTAATTTAAAAAAAATGCTATAAAAAATAGGTTGTGTTAGAGTATTAAAAAAATTTTATTAAAAATAATTTTAAGCCGAAAAAAGCGAAGCGGAAATAAATAGCATTTTTAAAATTAACAAAAATATTAATAATTTGTATTGAAAAACAAATTATTTTATTGTATAATAAAATAGATGATTATATGTAAAGGAGGATATTATGAATCAAATTCTTATAACAGAAAAAATATATGTAACACCAGAATTAAAAAGAAAAAAGAAAATGTACAAATTTGAATTCTTCATATCAATATTCATAATATGCCTACTATTTTCTTATTACATATATGCAGAATATGATAGAACAAAAGGAGAAAAAGTCTCACAAGAAATATTAGCAAACTTAGATTTGCAAGTAATAGATGAAGAAAAATTTGCAGATGCAGGAGTAAAACTAGAAAACGATGTATTAGTTATATATTTAGACAATAAATCAAAAGAAGAAATATCATTAAACTCATTAATTGGAGAAATTGAAGAAGATGTACAACCAGAAGAACACACAACAGAAAACGGAACCACATACTATGTAGATTCAGTAGTAAACATACCAAGTTTAGATATAAGTTATCCAGTATTATCAGACACATCAGATGAATTATTAAAAATATCATTAAATAAATTTTGGGGACCAAATCCAAATGAAATAGGAAACTATGTTATAGTAGGACATAATTATAAAAATAAAACATTTTTTGGAAAATTACCAGACATACAAAAAGGAGCAATAGTAGAATTAACAGACTTAAAAGGAAAAACAATTCAATATGAAGTATATGATAAATACATAGTAAACCCAACAGATGTACAATGTACAAGTCAATTAACAAATGGAAAAAGAGAATTAACATTAATAACCTGTACAAGTACAGGAAAACAAAGACACGTAATAAAATGTAGAGAAGTTATTTAATAAAATATGAGCAAAATATTGCAATTTAATGTATTGACAATATATTAAAAAAGTGTTATTATATATTTCACGCAGTCTTAAATAGACTGTTTATCTTATAAATATTTAACTTGAAAAGGAGTGAAACAAAATGTTTCCGACTTATCGGTTAGATAACCGATAACGACGCACCCACGTGCGTCGTGGTCTTAGATAAATTCCACGCAATTAATTTTATTTTAAATTAATAGTGTTGACCAATTAAAAGAACGGTATAGTCATAAGGCTATGTAAATCCATCGCAACATATATTATTTAAAAAAAATTAAAAACCGTTGAATCAAATCTAAGCATTAATAGCAAAGGGCACGAAATTCGTGTCCTTTGTTCTATAACAGGAAAGTTCTACCTATTTATAAATATTTATAAAGCAGTAGAGAAATGTAGGGGGCTATCATCGATCGCCCGTGTGGCGAAGCCACGTTGTTCTTTATAAAATAATTGACATCATATTTAAAATATGCTAATATATATGCATAAAGTTAATACTGTTATTAAAAATACATCGGTGAAATTCCGATGTTGATGTACTTTTTAAGTACATCAAATCTGAGATGAGTATTATTTGTTAATATGCAGAAATTAACTTTGCTCATCGAAGAATTAAAATAAGCACCGTTTTAATTGCGGTGCTTATTTTTTAAAATTCTCACAATTTAATACTTGTAATTTTTGTAAAAAAGTTATATAATAAAACATCATAAAAAGAGGAGATGAAATTATGCAAGTTAGTAAAGAGGAAATCAAACACATAGCAAAATTAGCAAACTTAAATTTAAAAGAAGAAGAAATAGACACATATCTTTTACACTTAACTGATATTTTAAACTTTGCAAACATTGTAAATAATGCACCAATAGACGGACTTGGAGAAACAATAGGAGCAAACAATAATTACAATGTATTTAGAAAAGACGAAATTATAGAATTTGGAAATAGAGACATTTTATTACAAAATGCACCAGAACAAGAAGAAGGAATGTTTAGAATACCAAAAGTAATTAATTAATAGGAGGATTTTATGAATATTACAGAACTTACAGTACACGAATTAAAAGAAAAATTAGAAAAAAAAGAAATTACTGTTACAGAAATAACAAAAGCATACATAGATAGAATAAACGAAAAAGAAAAAGATGTACAAGCATTTGTTACAACACTAACAGATGAAGCAATAGAAAAATCAAAAAAAATTGAAGAAGAAATTGAAAACGGGAAAATAACATCAAAACTTGCAGGAATTCCAATAGGAATAAAAGATAATATGTGTACAAAAGGAATAAAAACAACGTGTAGTTCAAAAATGTTAGAAAACTTTGTATCACCTTATGATGCAACAGTTGTAGAAAAAATAAATAATGAAAATATGATAAATCTTGGAAAACTAAATATGGACGAATTTGCAATGGGAGCATCAACAGAATACTCATATTTTAAGAAAACAAAAAACCCTTGGAACCTAAACAAAGTACCAGGAGGTTCAAGTGGAGGTAGTGCAGCAGCAGTTGCAGCAAACTTAGTACCTTGGGCATTAGGCTCAGACACAGGAGGTTCAATACGTCAGCCATCATCATTTTGTGGAGTAGTTGGCTTAAAACCTACTTATGGTTTAGTATCAAGATATGGGCTAGTAGCATTTGCCTCATCATTAGACCAAATAGGACCAATTACAAAAGATGTTCAAGATGCAGCATTGTTATTAAATATAATAGCAGGGCACGACAGTAAAGACACAACATCAGTAAATATAGAAAAGAAAGATTATACAGCAAGTTTAAAAAATGATGTAAAAGGTTTAAAAATAGGAATACCAAAAGAATACTTTGGAGAAGGAATAAATAAAGAAGTAAAAGAATCACTAGAAAAAGCAATAGAAAAATACAAAGAATTAGGAGCAACAGTAGAAGAATTTTCATTAGATATAGCAGATTATGCATTAGCAACCTATTATATAATTGCGTGTGCTGAGGCAAGTTCAAACTTAGGTAGATTTGATGGAATAAGATATGGATATAGAACAAAAAATTTCAGTAATTTAAAAGATATATACAGAAATTCAAGAAGTGAAGGCTTTGGAGCAGAAGTAAAAAGAAGAATAATATTAGGAACCTATGTATTAAGTTCAGGATATTATGATGCATACTATAAAAAAGCACAACAAGTAAGAACACTAGTAAAAAAAGAATTTGAAGAAGCATTTAAAAAATATGATGTAATATTAACACCAACATCACCAACAGTAGCATTTGATATAGGCTCACGCTCAAACAATCCATTAGAAATGTACTTAGCAGATATATGCACAGTATCAGTAAATATAGCAGGACTTCCAGGAATATCAATCCCTTGTGGAGTAGATAGTGAAGGTATGCCAATAGGAATGCAATTAATAGGAAACTATTTTGCAGAAGAAACAATATTAAATGCAGCATATACGTATGAGCAAGCAATAAAATTTAGAGAAAATTATAAACCAAAATTTAAAAAATAGGAGGAAAGTTTGAAAAATAATCAGCATCTTGCGTCGTTAAAATTTAGATAAAAAATGCTCAATGTACACAAGTACGTCTCCGCTTTTTTACTAAATTTTGCCTAGCAATATACTAATTCTTTTTCAAAGTTGATTTGAGTATTAGAAAGGAATGATAGAAAATTATGCCAAGAGAAGATTATGAAATTGTTATAGGACTAGAAACACACGCAGAATTATCTACAAAAACAAAAATATTTTGTTCGTGCCCAACAGAATTTGGAGGAGAGCCAAATACACACTGTTGTCCAATATGTATGGCAATGCCAGGAACACTACCAGTATTAAATGAAAAAGTAGTAGAGTACGCAGTAAAAGCAGGACTTGCAACAAATTGCGAAATTTCTAAAAATAGCAAGAATGATAGAAAAAATTACTTTTATCCAGATTTACCAAAAGCATACCAAATATCACAATTCGATATGCCATTATGTGAAAAAGGATATGTAGAAATAGAAGATGAAGATGGAGAAAATAAAAAAATAAGATTAACAAGAATACATATAGAAGAAGATGCAGGAAAATTAAATCACGATGAATATGGAAGAGGAAGTCTAGTAGATTTAAACAGAGCAGGAGTGCCATTAATAGAAATAGTATCAGAACCAGATATACGTTCTAGTCGGTGAAGCAGAAAAATATTTAAGAAAAATAAAATCAATATTAGAATATATAGAAGTTTCAGACTGCAAAATGCAAGAAGGTTCTTTAAGAGCAGATGTAAATGTATCTGTTAGAAAAAAAGGAGAAACAAAACTTGGAACTCGTACAGAAATGAAAAATATGAACTCTTTTAGAGCAATTGCAAGAGGAATAGAATATGAAATTACAAGACAAATTGATGTAATAGAAGATGGTGGTAAAGTAGAACAAGAAACATTAAGATGGGATGATGTATCAGGAAAAACATTCTCGATGAGAGATAAAGAAGATGCACAAGATTATAGATATTTCCCAGACCCTGACTTAGTTG
>CANOPV010000104.1 GCA_947568605.1 uncultured Clostridium sp. | reverse complement strand
GTGTACAATAGTTCAAAAAAAATTTTATTAAAAATAATTTTAACGAAGAATTGTAGTAGAAATTTCCTATTATATAAAAAAAATTTTTAGAGCAATTATGCTCGAACGGAGGTATTTATGAAAAAAAATTATTATATTTTATTTACTATTATTTTATTTATTATACTTTTATTTTCATTTTCAAATTTTAGTTTTGGAGGATATCCCAAACTTGTAAACAAACTTGTTTCTGCATTTAATAAAATTGAGACATACATTATAGCAATTGCTACACCTGCTGCTGCAATTTCAATTGGGGCTGGGTTTTTAATGCAAAAATTTAGTTTTGGAGATGATGAAAGAATTAGGACTGGTAAAAAACTAGTTAGAACTTCAATTATTTGTTATGCTTTTATTTTATTGCTTGACTTAATTTTATCAGCAATTGAAGCACTTGTGGCTTAAAAGGAGTTTATATGGATAAATCAAAAGTAGCAAATACTATAATGGAGGCTCTTAATACTATATTTAGCAATATGTTTTCTTCTATTGATAATAGTATTTATCATACATTAGATGAAATAACTTTTATTGATGGTAATATATTGTGTTCACCTAATTTTGAAAGAATATTTGGTATTTCTCCTTCTAATGGTATTTTATTAATTGCAAATGCACTTTTAATAGGTTTTGTTGTATATTATTGTATTAGACTTGTATTATCAAATTTAGCAATTACACAGGCTCAAAGCCCATATTCGTTTATATTTAGAATAATATTTTTTGGAATTTGTATGAATTTTTCATATTTTATTTGCGACCAAATTATTTATTTAAACTCTGAATTATCAATTGCTATTAGACAGGTTGGCAAAGAAATTTTTAAAACTGAAATGTGTTTTTCTAATTTAATTGAAAAGTTAAATTCTGTTATTTATACTGAACAGAACAATGTGAATATTTTTTCAATAGATGGAATTATTAAAAGTACTATATCATTCGGTCTTTTTAACTTAATTTTTTCATATTCTATTAGGTATATTTTAGTAAAGGTATTTATTTTAATATCACCTTTTGCGATTTTATCTCTTTGTATAAATGAAACTTCGAGTTTTTGCAAATCTTGGTTTAAGTGTTTTTTGTCTTTATTATTTATTCAAGATTTTGTTAGTCTTACTTTAATATTAATTTATTCAATAGAACTTAAAAGTAATAATTTGTTGTCTAAATTTTTATTTATCGGATGTATTTTCGTCCTGATAAAAGCAAATTCTTATGTTAGAGAATTTATGGGTGGAGTTACCACAGAAATTCAAACAGGAATCAATAATATAAAATCTATGATTAAATAAATTTTAATTATTATTTTTTTATATTTTTTAATTACGCATCCTTTTTATGTATTTTTTTAAAAGTTAAGTTCGACAGCCCTTTGAGGCGGGGAGAGACCCGCGGTAAAGACAGTTAAATGTGAAAAAGCAAACAAATTTTAACATTTGCAAATTTAATTTTATTTTCAGCATTAAAAGTCTTTATCAGCCGTGGAGAACTAACTTTTCAAAAAATAGCATAAAAAATAGGATGCGAAACGTAATTATAATAAAAAATAATAATTAAAATATTTGTCTTATCTCGAAATTATAATAGGGGGTGATTTTATAAAATTTATTTTTCCACAAAATTATAAATTTAATAAAAAATTATTTGGAATAATAGACTACTCAACAGCAATAGTCAATATAATTTGGTACATATTCGTATTTTGTTTAATAAATCTAATATTTAAAAGCCTAGGAATAAAAATCTTCATATTTATCATTCTTTGCTCGCCTGTTTTCATTTTCAGTCTAGTAGGATTTAATCACGAAAATATCATTTACGTTTTCTTATATATATTAAAATTTATAAAAAATAAAAAGATTTATTTGTATAAATAAAAGGATGTGAAATTATGGAAGAAAATCAATTAGTAATTCAAAATGAATTATCTAATGAAAATATAAAAAATTTAATATATACAATAAGAAACAAACAAGTTATGCTAGACAGCGATGTTGCAATGTTATATCATTATACGACTAAAAATATAAATAAGGCTGTAAAAAGAAATATAGATAGATTTCCAGAAGATTTTTGTTTTCAATTAACCGAAAATGAGTTTAAAACTTTGAGGTTCCAATTTGGAACCTCAAAACAAAATGAAAATGTTATAGAAGAATTTAGAGGAGGAAGAAGATATTTTCCTTATGCTTTTACAGAACAAGGAATTGCTATGTTAGCAGGTGTTTTGAAAAATGATATAGCAGTAAAAGTTAGCATTAATATAATAAAATCATTTATAGAAATGAGAAAATTAATATCATCAAATGGTCAAGTATTTGAAAGATTAACAAATATAGAATATAAATTACTAGATTATGATAAAAAATTTGATGAAGTATTTAATTGACTACAAAAGGAAGAAAATATAAAACAAAGAATATTTTTTGATGGTCAAATTTATGATGCATATAGTTTAATTATAGAATATTATTAAAAGGGCAAATAAAAAAATTATTATAATAGATAATTATATAGATGATAGCATTTTAAAAATGTTAACAAAAAAGAAAAACCATACCGAAGTAGTTATTTTAACATCAGAAAAAAGTAATATTCAAAATTTAGATATTGAAAAATTTAATAAAGAATATCCAACGTTAAAAATTAATAAAACAAATAAATTTCACGATAGATTTATAATTATAGATAATAAAGAGATGTATCATTTAGGAGCATCTATAAAAGATTTAGGTAAAAAATGTTTTGGAATTAATAAGATAGAAGATATAGAAATTATAGATAAAATTAGTAACAAAATTTAAAAATTTATTTGTACAAATAGTTGTAAAAACTCCCTTAAAATGATATAATTTTTAATAGAATGTACTGTATTTCTACATTTTATTACACTAAATTTAAGGGAGAATGTTAATATGAAATTAGAACAAACCGATATGCCTTTATTATTTTCAAATACTAATTTACCTGATGTATTCTTTACAGAGTACTTATCTCAATCAAATGGCGATTATATAAAAATTTATTTATTTATGGTATTTTTATCTAAATATAATAAAGATATAAAAATAAATGATCTTTCTAAAAAATTGTCTTTGTCATTTAATGTTATTCAAGATGCAGTTAAATATTGGGAAGATTTAGGCGTTATAACTAAAAAAAATACTGGTTTTATTATTAACAATCTTCAAGAACTAGAATTACATAAATTATATAAGCCAAAAGTATCTCTTTCTAGTGCAGATATAGAGAAGAATTCACAAAATCAGAGTAGAGCAAGGGCAATTGAAAATATAAATGCTTCATTCTTTCAAGGTATGATGTCTCCTTCTTGGTATTCAGATATAGACTTGTGGTTTAAAAAATATTTATTTGATGAACAAGTTATGATTGCTTTATTTAGATATTGTTTTGAAAAATCTGCTTTACATAGAAATTATGTGCAAGTGGTTGCTGATGCTTGGTTTAAAAATAATATTAAAACTTTTAATGATTTAGATGATTATTTCCAAAGACAAGAGAAGTTAAATAAAATAAAGAAACAAGTTGCTAAAAAACTCGGTATTACTCGTACTTTAACTCAATATGAGGAAGCATATATTGAAAAATGGATTGTTGATTTTGGATATGAATTAAATGTAATTGAAATTGCTTTAAAACGCACTACCTCAAAGGCTAATCCGTCTTTTGATTATATAGATAAATTAATCAGTAATTGGAAAGAACGTAATTTAAAGACTGCTGATGATGTTAATAAATTTTTATTAGAGTTTAAAGAAAAACAAAAAAATATAAAGGAATTAGAGAAAAAAACAAATTATAATAATCATTCTCAAAGAAAATATGATAACCTAGACGCTTTGTATGCAAATAGTCAGTAAATTACTACAATTCACAACTTTTTATTTATTTTGTCCTGCAACGGTTGTTAATATTTATTTTTTTCTTGTTCTTTGCTGTCGCAATCAAAGATTGCTCCACTCGCCTATGGTCATTGCCACTCGAGGAGCCTCCCTGCGCAGAACTTGAAAAAAATAAATATTAACAACCTGCGCGGACTTTGAGTTTTATCTGTGTGAATTGTGTAAAAATAATTTTAAACCGAAGAAAGCGAAGCAAAATATTTTTTAGAAAGGACTCCGTTTATGTCAAATTCTACTTTAAAAGATTTGTTAAAAGAATATGAAATTAAAAGAATTAATTCTGAATTAATTGCTGAACAAAAAAGAAATGAATTATATTTTTCTAATAAAAAATTACAAGAAATTGATGAAAAATTACACAAAATCAGTTTTTCAAAAATAAAATCTATTTTAAATAATTCAGATAATTCTACTGACGACTTGGAAGAAAATATCAATAAATTAAAAATTGAAAAAGAGAAAATATTAACTCAATTAAATACTAGTATGGAGGACTTAAAGCCTCAATATGAATGTTCTTTATGTAATGATACTGGCTTTATTACAAATGAAAATTCTTCTGAATTATGT
>CANOPV010000103.1 GCA_947568605.1 uncultured Clostridium sp. | reverse complement strand
TTGAAAATGGAAATGTATATTTAGCACAACCACCATTATATAAATTATCTAAAAAAGGTATGCAAGACATATATTGTTATACTGATGAAGATTTAGAAAAAAGCTATAAAGAGCTAGAAGAAAAAGGTATTGCAAGAGACCAGTTAGGATTACAAAGATATAAAGGTTTAGGAGAAATGAATCCTGAACAGTTATGGGACACAACAATGAATCCTGAAACAAGAACATTAGTAAAAGTAAAATTAGAAGATGCTATACAAGCAGATGAAATATTTACAATATTAATGGGTGATGAAATTGGTCCAAGAAGAGAATTCATTGAAAAAAATGCAAAATATGTAAAGAATTTGGATATATAGATATTATTTTAAGTAAGGAGAAAATCAATGTTTTTGATTTTCTCCTGTATTAATGACTAACATAGCAAAATGCTATGGACACTAATGTAATAATAGTATATGAAAAATTTAAAATTATATGTAATAAAAAACGATAGCCTTTTGGACTATCGGATTACAATGATTACGTTCTTTTCAGAACGGACACTAATGTTTTATTAATTTAATTATAAACTATTTAATTGTATAAAGTCAAGAGAAATTTAAAAATTTATTAATTTTTTAGAGGTCTTAATTTATATAAACTTTGAAGTTGTAAATTGATTTTATTCCAGTCATTTTGTGAAATAGAAACTATATTTCCTTTTTTTCTATAAGGATTTGTAATTCTTATTTTACTAACTACTTTTAATTGTTCAACTAAAACCGTAGAGTCAATTTCTTCTAAATCTATATGAAACCAAAAAAACATCTTGTAATCTTTTAGTGGTCAATGGCAGAATAGTACATATAGGAGAATTTTTCGATGTTCTTAAAATTAAAACAGGTCTTAATTTATTTTGTTCACTTCCAATATTTATTCCAAGATTACACCAATAAATGAAATTATTATATATAGGAAATTTAGGAAATTTTCCATTATATCTTAAATTTGTTTTTTCTTTTGTCCATTCTGAAAATTGAATTGCATCAGTAGTATTAATAAGATTTAATAAATTTTCAGTTTCTTTAATATTATTGTGAATTTCATTATTATTCATAAGTTATCACCCCACATTTAAGAGTATAACATATTATAAACTAAAAGTAAACAAAAGTTTGTACATTTTATAAAAATAATTTTAATCAAAGCTAGCAAAGCCAAAAAAATATATAGTTTGAATATTGCTAAATAAATAAGTAATAGCGAGGACTTAAAACCCCTCGCTATTACTTATCGATAAAGCAAATATTAATCTAACGCTAAAACCAATATGCATAATTACTAACCTAATATATATTGCTATATAAATAAGCCATACACCACACATATTAATCAGTTGCTCGACCATAAGAACACCGTAAGAACCCATATTCATCCAACAAGGGACTAATAACAAGCCCTTAAAAATATAAATACAATCTTAACTCAAATATATTACCTATAATGTAACCGTATACAAAATAATAAAAAAGAAAGATGAGAAGTAAGAAATACAGCTTGCATACAAATAATATATTCTTATCGCCGGAATATTAAGACCTAAGAAAAGCCATAATACACCTTTGCTCGAATAATAAAAAGCCATATAAGTGAGACCTAATATTACTCTTCGTTCAACTAATATTAACCTTATGTTGTTATTATGTTCAAAAAAATTTTTTTTATTCAAAAATTTTTGAAATTTTTTATTTGTATGAATTTATTTTTGGATTCGCTTTGTTCGGCTTAAAATTATTTTTAAGAAAATTTTTAAAATGCTCTAACACAACCTATTTTTTACAGCATTTTTTTAAAAATTAGGTCTTCCAGGCTCACGGGTATTCCCCGCTTCCACGGCTGTCAGACTGTAATTTTAAAAAAATCTATAAAAAGGTTGCGGAATGAATTTATGTCCAAATTTTCTTTAAAATAATTTTCGCCTCACGCTTCGCTCTAATAAAATTTTTTTAAAATTTTGTTGACTTTCGAACATAATTTATGTTATTATGAATATAATAGTTAATGACATCTTTGTAAAAAAATGTTATTGTCGCCGCCTCTTTGAGCGACTAATAAGTAAGAGAGTGAATAAATGTGTTTGTCGCCATCTCTTTGAGCGACTGATAAATATAAGAGTTAATATATTGGGGGCTTATCAGTAATGATAAGTCCTTATTTTTTTATTAGGAGTAGTATTATGAAAATTAAAATTGGCAATTTTTATTTTATTAAAGATAAATTTTTTGAATTTATAAATGATTCAGAATTAATGCAAAATAAAGAAAATGGAACAAAAAGACCGTGCTATTTTTGTTTTAAGAGTAAAGAAAATGATAAAATAATATGGTTTATTCCAGTAAGTACAAAGGTAGATAAATATAAAATAATATATAATAATAAAATTAATAAACAAATTAAATTAGGTAAAAAGCCATCAATTGATACAATTGTATTTGGATATATATCTAATGTTTATAGTACATTTCTTATTCAAAATATGTTTCCAGTTACAGAAAAATATATTGAAAGTCAATATAAGAAGAACAGTATTGAAATTACTTTATCAAATAAATTACAAAAAGAAGTAATATCAAAAGCAAATAAAGTATTAATGTTGTACAATAAAGGAATGAAGAAAATAATATTTCCAAACATAGAAAATATATTAAATAAATTATTAAATGATAATTAAATAAGACATAATTTTTCACAATTTTTCAAAAATTTTAATTTAATATAAAAATTTTTTTATAAAAACCACCTAAATTTTTCTAAAATTTAAGTGGTTACAAAAATTTATATTACTTAGAGGTACAGTGTATTAAGTAAAAATTTATATTGTACAAAAATGACAATATGTCGAATGGTGTCGAAAATTCCCGATGAAAAATTGTTGACAAATGCTATTTTAAGAGTTATTATGGAAATATGAAAACAAAAAGAAAGGTGATGTAATGAAAAACCAGCAGATAGATTCTGTTCAAAATTGGTTGCCTTACAGAAAAATATTTGATAGAGGAATAATAAAATTAAAAGACTCGTCCTATATAAAAATTATACAAATAATTCCCATAAATTTTAATCTAAAATCAGACTTAGAAAAACAGGCAATTTTAAATTCTTATAAAGTTTTTTTAAAAACTTGCAATTTTGATATTCAAATTTTAATTCAAAGTAATAAAGAAGATTTATCTAAACACATTTCCAAAATTAAAGAACAAAATAAGAAAGAAAACAATTTTAATATTTCTGAAATTTCAAAAAAATACATCTCATTTATCCAAAAAATTAATCAAGAAAAAAAATCATCATCAAAAAATTTTTATATCATAATAAAAGAAGAACATAGACAATCAAATTTAGAAACCCAAAATATAGAAGAAATCATAATAGAACAATTAAATGAAAAATTTTTTAAAATTAAAGAATGTCTATCAAGATGCGGAAACACAGTATTTGAATTAGGTGAAAAAGAAGAAACAAAAAAAATTTTATTTTCATTTTTAAATTCCAGAATTTATCTCAACAACTAGCAAGTTAATTCTAAAAAGCAAATCTATTGTATTATTCAATACAAACTGCTTTTTGTCAGAGATATAGTGGATTTAAATTCACTATATCTATCTATAAAAAATAATAATATCCATATAAATTAAAAAGAGGTGATTACTATTTTACAAAACAAATTAAATTCTAAAAAAGAAAATCTAGAATTCTTACAAGGAACATTTTCAGATATAGACTATATCAGCCCATCATATATTAATATAAATAACCCAAAATACTTAGAAATTGATAACACATATTATTCAACACTACTAATAGTAAACTATTATAAAGAACAGTCAGAACTATTATTAAAATCATTAATAGACACAAATATAAATATGAATATATCAATATTCTACGAAAAAAAAGACTCATATAAAATAATAAGAGACTTAACATATCACATAGGAAATATAGGAGTAGACTTAGAAACAACCAGTAAGAACAGCCAAGATATAGATATAGCAGCATACACATATAATGATGCAAAATATATTAGAAAAGAAATGCAAGTAAATAATGAAGAATTATATTATTTATACATTTACTTAAACATATATTCAACAGACTTAAAAGAACTAGAATATATATTAAATAAAGTCGAAGGAATATCGCAAAGTAAAGGAATGCAAACAAGACGAGCATATTTTAGGCAAGAGCAAGCATTTTTATCCTGTATGCCAACAATGGAAAATAATATAGATGTAAAAGAAGTAACAAAAAGAAATGTATTAACAAACGGGCTAATTGCAACATATCCATTTATATCATCATCAATATTTGATGAAAATGGAATATTTATAGGAACAAACATTTATAATAACTCATTAGTATTCATAGACAGATACAATACAGAAAAATATAAAAATGCGAATATATGTATATTCGGAACAAGTGGAGCAGGAAAATCATATTATACAAAACTATTAATTTTAAGAAATAGATTACTAGGAATTGAGCAATACATAGT